>NZ_DFDO01000047.1:0-12219 GCF_002367915.1 Acinetobacter sp. UBA3025 | reverse complement strand
CGCTCTTCCGATCTTGATCAAAGAAGGACCAAAACGATATCAAAATAGGGATTCATGGTACAGTTTTCGGTAATGGAATCTTCACCAATTATTCTTCTCTAGCTTTAATTATGAATGCTAAAACCACTCCAATTCAGGTTTCGATTAAAATTCGCACTACAGGTGAATTTATATACAATAAATTCCACAAAAATGCCGAACAATAAGGAAATTTAATGAAGACTTCCACTCTCCTTCGTACTGCCATTCTTTGTACGCCTTTTATTTTTGCGGCATGTAGCAAAACCGAGCAAGCAGAAACCTCCAAAACCGAAATCCAACAGGAAGACACCACGCAAACTGCCGAAACGGCACAGACACAAGCTTTTGGCATCAGTAAAATTCCACTTAGCACAGCGACACTCGGTGACTTTCCTTATATTGCCCTGCCAGACGGTTATATCTATCAAAATACTGAGCAGCGCAATTTTGAGCGTGTTCCATTCTGGACAGGACAGCAACTGGAATGGGTCGAAGGACAATTATTCAGCTCAGGTATTACCTCGAAACCGGAATATAAAGAAGGTAATTTCTTAGAAATTCAGCGTAATCTGTAAAGTGTGATCAAGGATTTGGGCGGCGTAGAAGTTACCAATAGCCAGATTCCAAAAGATATCATCGAGAAAATTCCGAAAGATTTTCAGGTGCAATACTATGCTGGCTTGGGGGATATTTTTAACTACCCGACCAAGACTTATGTACTTCGCCAGGAAGATAAGACTGCATGGTTCCAGCTGACCCAATCTGGCAACTATATTTCGCTAATGGTAGCTGAATCCAAGCCTTTAAATGTGACTGCCAAAGCCCTGACTTCAAGCGCACTAAAACAAGGTCTGGATCAGGACAATAAAGTGAGCGTACAAATTAACTTTGCAACTGATAAAGCGGAGATTTTATTGGACTCACAAGCACAAATTGAGCAGATTGTTGCCTTATTAAAAGACAATCCGGATTTAAAACTAGGTATTTATGGTCATACTGACAATACCGGTGATGCTACGCATAACTTAAAACTGTCTGATCAACGTGCACAAAGCGTGGTTGCTGCCCTGACCAAAGCGGGTATCGAAAGCAGCCGTTTAAGCGCTAAAGGTTTTGGAGATACTCAGCCTGTTGCAGATAACACGGGTGATGATGGTATGACAATTTTATATACTCCATAAACCCTTTAAATTAATTAGGTGGTTTATGTCGCACTTCAAGTTTTACTCTGCCGATGATTAAACATTAAACCCAATGTGTTTCCCTGTAGGTAGCTCTACATCGATACGCAGCTTTCCACCCATGGCTTCTACATATTTTTTCATTGTCGAAATCTTGAGATCGTTGCCACGATTCTCAATTGCAGATAGTGAAGGTTGTTTAATCCCTAAAGTTTCAGCCAGTTCTTTTTGAGAAATTTCCAACTCTTCGCGAATCATATGAAGATGTTGCTCAAGCAGCAGCTCTTCTGCCATTTCCTGAATACGAGCCTGACTCTCAGGAGAACGTTTCGCCAATAATTCTTGCAAAGTTTTAGCCATATCAGTTTACTCCTAAAGATTTCAAATGCAGTGAATACTGTTCATCTGCAATTGCCAGCATCTCTGTATAGAAACGCTTATTGCCACTTTTATCACCAATGCAGAGTACGATTGCCTGTCTTAACGGATCAAAAGCAAAAAATGCCCGGATTGGTTTTCCTCTATGTTGAACACGTAGCTCTTTCATATTGGTATATTTAGAGTTATATATTGTGTCTACCAAAGGTCGCCCAAGACTTGGCCCCTGACTCTGTAATACCACCAAAGCTGCTAAGACTTTTTCTTGTGTCGATTCGTCCTGTTGTTCAAGCCATTCATTAAATACATCTGTGGTCAGTACCGTCCACATACCACAACCCAAATATAGACTATAAGCTATATATTACTAATGTCCACTCTATACTGCAAATAAAAAACCGCCCTTATGGACGGTCTTTAAAAGTTCCCTCCTTTTTCAAAGGAGGATTAGGGAAATTCTTTAAGCCACTGGTGCTAACGTAAACAACACCTGCCCTGTTTTCACCGTTTGCCCTTTCTCAATCGTAATCGTATCTACACGCATACGTTCAGGGGCAATAATCGGAATCTCAATCTTCATTGCTTCAATTACGGCCAAGGTGGCACCTTCTTCCACGATATCACCAGACTGACATTCAATTTTCCAGATTGAACCCGGCATATGTGATTCCACCGCACAGCCACCATCCGGAATAGCAACAGTTTCACCATCGTCGACCGCATCCAGACTTTCAGACACGTATTCAGCCAGTCCAGCTTCATGCCAGCGACGGCGTTCTGCTTCAAAGTTCGCTTGTTGTGTTGCCTTAAACTCGCTAATGGTGTCGGCATTGTCGGTCAGGAACTGGTTGTACTCTTTCAGGTTCAACACACCTTCTTCAATACGCAGTTTCAGACGGCCTGCCTTAAAGTCCTCACGCATTTGCATCAGTTCTTCTTCAGACACTTCATAGAACTTGATCTGGTCAAAGAAGCGCAGTAACCATGGCTTGCCTTGCTCGAAGTCGGCATTTTTACGGTAACGCGACCACATTTGCGTAGTACGACCGACAAACTGATAACCACCCGGGCCTTCCATACCATATACGCACATATAAGCACCACCGATCCCTACAGCATTTTCAGGCGTCCAGGTACGTGCAGGGTTATATTTCGTTGTGACTAAACGTTGACGCGGATCAAGCGGGGTTGCCACAGGTGCACCTAAATATACATCGCCTAGGCCCATCACCAAATAACTTGCATCATAGACCACATCTTTCACAGCTTGTTTATCTTTCAGGCCATTAATACGGCGGATAAACTCGATATTGTCCGGACACCATGGCGCATCTGGACGCACGGTTTGCATATAGCGTTCGGTTGCCAGCTGGGTTTGAGAATCTTCCCAAGCCAATGGCAAATACACGGTACGTGATGGCACTTCCATTTCAGTCACATCAGGCAGTTCAGTTTCAGCCACTTGCAGCAGACGCAACAGGTCGAGCTGATCCAGCTTGATAGAATCAAAATGGATTTGCAGCGAACGAATGCCCGGTGTCAGGTCAATAATGCCCGGAATATTCTGTTTTTGAACCCATTGCATCAAGGCATGGATACGGAACCGCAGGTTCAGATCCAGCACCAGCTCGCCATATTCCACCAGCATGTAGTTATTACCCGCTGGGCGATACACCACATCTGGCGCACCATTTTCACTTTTTAAGATATCCAGCACTGCATTTTTTAGCGTAGCAAGTTCTGGGTAGAAGGATTCATTAAATGAAACTTCTTGGGTATCCAGTGCTTCGAGTTGTGCATGATATTTTTCATTTAGCAATTTGGCTTGGTGATAGCTGACTGGAACAAATTTCACTTTATCACCGGCTTTGAGCTGACCGAGTTTCCACAGCTCAGAATTGATCACCACCGCTGGACAGACGAAACCACCCAAACTTGGACCATCTGGACCGAGGATAATTGGCATATCACCGGTGAAATCAATCGCACCAATCGCATACGCGTTGTCGTGAATATTCGATGGATGCAAACCTGCTTCACCACCATCTTCACGTGCCCATTCCGGCTTTGGACCAATCAGGCGGATACCGGTACGGCTAGAGTTAAAGTGAATCTCAAAATTATTGGCAAAGAAGGTATCAATGTCCTTTTTGGTGAAGAAATCTGGCGCACCATGCGGGCCATACATCACCGCAATTTCCCATTCATGGCTGAAAGTCGGAATTTGCGCTGGCGCTAGTGCTTTAACTTCATCAGATGTATACGCCGTAATTGGCAGCATATCGCCGATCAGCAGGTTACGGCCGGCATGACCGCCAAACTGACCGAGGGTAAAGGTCGCTTGTGAACCTAAATATTCAGGCACATTCAGACCGCTCTTAATGCCGATATAGGTACGGCAACCGGTGGCGATCTTGCCACATTTTAAAATCTGACCTTTACGCACATTCACGGTTTGCCACATTGGCACAGCCACACCATCCAGTGTTGATGGCATGTCACCACCGGCCAATACAATCTGGCTGTCACAATGGAATTTTAAAGTTGGCCCTTGCAGGGTACATTCTAGACCCGCTGTATTTGGGGCATTACCTAATAACTGGTTTGCCACATTTAATGACAATGGGTCAATCGCACCTGATGGCGGCACACCGACATCCCAGTAGCCCAAACGACCTGTCACATCCTGCACCGCAGTTTGAATGCCCGCTTGTAGCACTTCAACTTTTTGGGTTTTCCATTCAAAAGTATTCAGGAAACGCGTGGTTTGTGTACCAGCTTTAAACACCTCACCATCAATAATGTTTTGTAGATATTCCAGGTTGGTTTCGATACCCGCCACTTGAGTTTTCGACAGTGTATCCGTCATCGCCTGAATGGCTGCGTCACGATCATCTGCTGTGACAATGATTTTAGCAATCATTGGATCATAGAAAGATGATACATTCGATCCGGTTTCCACCCAGGTTTCGTTACGTGCATTATCATCAAACTCGACATAAGTCAGCAGACCGGCACTTGGCTGGAAGTTCTTGATCGGGTCTTCGGCATAGAGACGTACCTGAATCGAATGACCTTTGGATTCTAATTTTTCAGTTGGTGCCGTCCAATCACCACTCGCAAGCGTCACCATCCATTCCACCAAGTCCACGCCAAAGACTTGCTCAGTGACACCATGTTCCACTTGTAGACGAGTGTTCACTTCCAAGAAATAGAATTCTTGGGTATCGGTATCCATCACAAATTCAACCGTACCGGCAGAACGGTAATTCACTGACTGCATCAATTGAATCGCGACATTTTGGATATAGGCACGTTGTTCGTCATTGATATGCGGTGCAGGCGTTTCCTCAATCACTTTTTGGTTACGACGTTGTACCGAACAATCACGCTCGCCGAGTGCAATCACCTGCCCTTGACCATCACCAAAAATTTGCACTTCGATGTGTCGGGCATTTTGTACAAATTTTTCCAGGTACAGACCTGCATCTTTGAAGTTGGCTTGTGCCAAGTAAGACACGGTTGCGTAAGCATCTTTCAGCTCAGCTTCATTCCAGACCAGACGCATGCCAATCCCGCCACCGCCAGCAGTACTTTTCAGCATTACTGGGTAACCGATACGCGCCGCTTCTGTTAGTGCTTCCGCTTCATCAGCGAGTAATTGACTGCCTGGCAGTAATGGTACATTGGCCTGAATTGCCAGCTCACGCGCCGTATGTTTTAAACCGAAAGCACGCATTTGTGCCGAGTTTGGACCAATGAAAGCAATGCCTTGTGCTTCACAAAGGTCGCAGAATTCCGCATTTTCAGACAGGAAGCCGTAACCCGGATGAATCGCTTGTGCACCGGTCTGTTTGGCAACTTCTAAAATTTTATCAACATTTAAATAGCTTTGGCTGGCTGGTGCTTCACCGATATAGACCGCTTCATCCGCAAGAGTGACATGGAGCGAATCACGGTCTGCTTCAGAATAAACGGCGACAGATTGAATCCCCAATTTTTTCAGGGTACGGATCACACGGCAGGCAATCGCGCCACGGTTGGCAATCAAAACTTTATTAAACATAACTTAAGCCTCCTCGCTTTCACGCACAACCAGCTGGATTTGTGTCGGGTTGTAGGCATTACATGGGTTGTTCAGTTGCGGACAGTTCGAGATCAGTACGATCAGGTCCATTTCCGCCTTGATTTCCACATACTTGCCAGGTGCTGAAATACCATCATCAAATTTCAGGTGACCATCGGCAGTCACCGGCACATTCATAAAGAAGTTGATATTTGGACCGATGTGACGCACGTTTAAGCCATACTTTTTCGCCACCGGATGCTTCGCCAGCGCATACATAAAATTGTTACGGCAGCTGTGCATTGGATATTTATCATGTGCATAACGGACGGTGTTACTTTCACATGAACATGCACCGCCTAAAGTATCGTGACGACCACAGTTATCATCATTGATCACGGCAATAGCACGGCCAAAGTTACTGTATAAAGTAGTGCCTTTTTCCAGATAAATCTGCTGGTTCATCGCTAGAGTATCGGTTGCGCTATAACGCTCTTCTGGGTTTTCAGCCGAGATAAATAAGGTATCGACTGCTTGATTCCCTTCCAGATCGATGATGCGGAAATACTGGCCTTTTTTGACTTCGCACATCCATGCTTCACCGGCAGGACAGATTTCGCTAAGTACGGTTTTTTCGAATTGTTGTAGAGCTGTCATGGTTATTCTCCTGCCTTAAACGTTAGAAAGTGCGTAGTAACGTGCGTTGTTCTGGAATGCACGCTGGTTCTGTGGACAGGAGTCACGACAGATATCGGTTTCGCCTAAATTATTGGCTTTAAATAGAGATAATTGGATATCAGCCGGTTGATATTCCGTACTGTTATCCAGACCATGCGGTGCAGCAGACAGGAACACTAGACAATCCATTTCAAAACGCAGTTCAATCACTTGGTTAGTATTGTCTGAAGGCACATAAGACAATGCGCCAGCATCATTTGGCGTCACTTTAGAGAATAGATTGACGGTTGCACTCAGGTCAGTCTGACCGAGTGAGAATTTAGATAATTCAACCAACAGACCATCTAAACCGCTTTGGTACATGTCATTGCGGGCATCCTGGAAGCTACGGATGCCAAACTGTTTTTCAATCTGTTCAGGACGGGATGGACCACAGAAGGTATCGTTCCAGCCAGCATCATCTTTAACGATGGATGCCATTACACGACCCAGATCCGAATACAGCACATTCCCTGCTGTCAGGTATGCGGTATGCTGGCCTTTCAGGCTATCTGGCATGTTGTAACGTTCCAGTTTATCTTCAGCATTGACACAGAACAGGGATACGTTGGCATTGGCACCGAGTGCCTTGAATTGCAAAACCGCACCTTTTTGAATGCGCCCGGACCAATGATGCCCTCCCGGCAGGATTTCAGTCCAAAGTGTTTGATTGTTATGATAGTCGCCCATTTGCATGACCTCTCTAAGGTTTTTGTTCCAACCTCCCGGGCTTTTATCCCTCCGTGTAGCTCAAATCGAGCCGTGAACTCTCGGTCTCAGCCGCAGTTTTTTTGAAAAAACTGCCGGAACCCTAGATCACTTTATGATGCTTAGATAAATGCAAATGCTGTGCCAATTTAGTATTACGATTTTTATTATTAGTAATACTTAAAATGCTCAAAATAAGTTCATTTTACGAATTTATTGATAAATACAGTCTGGATGTGCACCCAAACTGGACTTTTTATCTCTATCCAAAAACGGGATAATGGCGGTGAAAGAGAATTGGGTGTGACATGTTTAAAGATAAAAAGCTGGTATGTTTTGACCTGGATGGGACCTTGATTGATTCAGTGGGAATCTGGAACCAAGTCGATGCTGCCCTGATTCAGGAATTGTCGGGGATCGAAGTCGGTCTGGATCAGATTCAGCAACAGCGTGACCTGCAACTGAAAGCCTTTAGACATATGCCCGATCCCTATCTGGAATATTGTGGCTATTTAAAAGACCTATATGGTTTCAAGCCAAGCAAGGAAGAGGTTAAAAATCGCCGTTATCATATTTCACGGCATTTTCTGGATCATGTGATTGAACTCAAACCGCAAGCTGAGCTGCTGATTCAAGCCCTAAAACAGCAAGGGATACAATTGGCACTCACGACTACCACCAGCTTGTTCAATGTGCAGCGTTATCAGGACAATAACCAGAAGATTAATCAGAAAATCAGTTTTGATGATGATTTTGCGATTATTTTGACTCGTGAAAATGTTGAGAATATCAAACCGCATCCAGAAGTGTATTTAAATGCGCTCCAGCATTTTGAAATTGAGGCTAAAGATTGCCTGATTGTTGAAGACTCTTTAATTGGGGTGGAAGCTGCCAACAATGCGGGAATTGATGTCGTTGCAATTTACGACCAGTATTCTGCGCATGAAATGGACCTGATCAAAGCCAAGGCAGATTATTTTGTAGAAGATTTTGCTGGTCTCATAAAATTGGTGAACTAAAAAAATGCTATGAATCCTCCCTGATCATGGCATTTTTCGTGTTATCTCTGAATTGATTAGATTAGAGCATTATTTGGCTTTTTTATAGACGGAGCCTGAACCGACCAGATTGCCAGTTTTTTCGTCAATTGCGAAATCAACGACACCTGTACCTGAATTAATCTGAAGCAGACCATTATCAGCGACTGAAGCTGGCATCGGATTTTTCTTGTCAGTTTTGCCGCTTTCTTTGTCTTTAATAGTATTGGTAATGAAATAGTTTTCACCATTTTTGGAAATCACCAGGATATTTTCCAATTTTGGATTTTCCAGTGTATTTTTCCAGTTCCCCTGATAATCTGGTGCTGGAGTTTCCGGGGTATTACACGCGGTTAACAGCAATAAAAGTGAGATGCCTGAAAAATATTTAAGATATTTCAAAACTGAGACCTTGAATGATAGAACGCGGCCATTATAAAAAGAACCTCCTTGAGGTAAACGCTTAGCTTGTAGGCGAAGCGTTTCAGCGGTAGTAAATCTGTCCCGCCTTCGTCATTTTTTGAAAAACATCTTCATATTTCATTCATAAATTCGTGTGAACTGAGCACTTTTTAACTGATAAAAAAAATCCTCAATAGACCATCCAAATCTATTGAGGAGTACCAAACTGGATAATAGAGAAACCCTAAAAATTAATTTACAAGCTTAGATTTAAAGTAACGAAACACCGATTTAACTGCGTGAGTTTTTTCTGCAATTTGCTGATTCCATTCATTTGGCAGTGAGCATTTCGCCAGTCTGACCCATACAGTCGAGAACTGTTTCATAAAGCTGGCTTCGTTATAGTGAATCCCGTACTCAGCACATAAGGCTTTGATTTTTGGTGCTACTTCGGCATAACGGTTTGCTGGCATATCTGGGAACAGATGATGCTCAATCTGATGGCTTAAATTACCACTCAGAATATGCAACCAGTTCGCGCCACTGAAGTTGCTCGAACCACGGATCTGACGCAGATACCATTCCGCACGGGTTTCATTGTCGGTATTGTCCATTTCAAAGGTTTCTGCATCTTCAGTGAAATGTCCATTAAAGATCACCGCAGACGCCCATAGGCTACGAATCACATTGGCAACCGCATTCCCGGTAAATACTGGAATGGCATTTGGACCGGCAATCAGTGGGAAAAATACATAATCTTTCAGGACCTGACGGCGCATTTTTTTGCGTAAAGGCGCTGCTTCTTCCCAGACCTGTTTCCAGGTTTTAGTTTTATAGGCAATCACATCTTCCAGATGCAAACGCTGTACACCCACATACCATTCAAAGAACACCATCAACTGAATGGTTAAAGGAATATTCCAGATAAAACGTAGTTCCCACGACTGAGATTCACTGACACGAATCAGACCATAACCGACATCGTGATCCATACCGACAATATTGGTATACGTGTGGTGAATATAATTATGCGTGTATTTCCAGTCATCCCCAGTGGAAATAGTATCCCAATCATAAGTCGAACCATTCAGACTCGGATCATTCATCCAGTCGAACTGGCCGTGCATCACGTTATGGCCAAGTTCCATATTTTCCACGATTTTCGAGATACCCAATAAGCCTGTTCCCGCTAACCAGACCGGCGGCAACCAGCCTGCAAACATCAGCATGCCACGGGAAGCAATCTCGCTATAACGTACAAAATTACGGATTTTATAAATATATTCTGCGTCTTTTTCGCCCAAATCTTCCATTACTTCACGGCAGATAGCATCAACCTTGGCACCGAACTCTTCAACCTGTTCCGGGCTTAGAAATTGAGATTTACTGTATTTTTTAAAATCAATTTGCATATTCATGGGAGCACCTTCTTATTCGTTTAGTAATGGTTGAAATAGCTTATAAATTAATCACCACAGGACTGACGGCCTGTGAAATACAAAGTTTGATTGGAGTATTGTTGCCGTGGTCGATCTCACCCGTCAGCATGTTTTTAACTGAATCGCTGACTTTGGTACATGAGCAAGTATTACAAATGCCCATACGGCAACCATGCGCTGGACGAAGACCCGCCTGCTCTGCACTTTCCAGCAGATTAGATTCTGCCTGGAATTCCTGCTGCGATCTTAAAAACTGTACAGGCTGAGCTTTCACTTTTTCATCCATCGCAATCTGGAAATATTCAGAATGGAAGCTAGATTTCACCGCCAGTTTATCGGCAATTTTGAGTGCAGTTTTCATCATTCCCGCTGAACCACAGGCATAGATTTCACGCTGTTCAAAGTCTGGTACCAGCTTGTTTAGCAATTGCTGGCTCAGATGCTGCTTATGCTCGACTGTATTAAAATGATGATATTTCAGATGAGGATGCATCAACGCCAAGGTTTTGATCTCGGCATGAAATGCATCATCACGGGTGAAATAGATCAGATCAATCGGATGCTGAAACTGCACGACTGCTTTTTGCAATAAGGAATAAATTGCAGTAATGCCACTGCCTGATGCCAGAAACAGAATCGGTTTAGGAGAGTTTAATAACGTAAATTCGCCCTGTGGCTGAGACAGCTCGACCACTGCACCTAGTTGCAATAAAGTTAAGGCACGTGACACTTTACCTTGCTGCTTGACTGCAATAATCACATCACCATTTTTTAAAATGGTCACGATAGAATAATGACGTTGATGACGTACTCCATCCAGACGCAGAGTCACCGCGATATTTTGACCGGCCTGAAATGACCCGCGGTTAAAGTTATAATTTGGACGTAACTGGATTTTGAAAAAGTCTGGACTAACCGCCTGAATATTCACGACCGATGCTTTGACTTTTTTGAGTGCCCAGGTTGGATGGATTTTTTCACCAACAAAATCAATGAAATCTTCACGAATCCAATGCGGCTTGTAGGTCGTCATACTTGTCATTTTTATCCCCTCTATTCCGCAGACAGAATTAATGTACAACTGTCTATTTATTATGTAGTCCAGAATAAAGAATTCTGAAGCTCGCACCATGTCAATGTAGGTCAAATTATGTGCTTAGAAACCATAGTTGGACTTTTTGTAAGACAATCCTAGCCAGAAAGTGCTGTTAAAACTGTATGAACTGAATAAATTGCTTTTTGGGTCTGTATATTTTTAGCAAAAACATATAAAAAAACTGACCTCTATATAAGAGATCAGTTTCTGTTTTGAATATTGGGTGAGTTAAAAAGGCAAAAATTTACCTTTTAAAAAAATAGTTTAACCTACGGCCTGTTCCAGCAAGATAGAACCATAAAGTTCACGCAGGTCTTTTTTCAGCATCTTGCCGGTTCCACTTAATGGAATAGAATCTACAAAAATCACGCGATCCGGGATCTGCCATTTAGCGACTTTGTCCGCATAGTAATCCAGCATTTCGGCTTCACTCACATGACTCTCTGGCTTTTTAATCGCAATCAGAACGGGACGCTCATCCCATTTAGGATGCTGTGCCGCAATCACGGCAGCCATGGCAATTTCAGGATGTCCCATCGCCATATTTTCAAGATCGACTGAAGAGATCCATTCACCGCCTGACTTGATCAGATCTTTGGAACGGTCACACAGCTTCATAAAGCCATCTTCATTTAAGGTAGCAATATCTCCGGTATCAAACCAGCCATCTGCTGTGAGCGCAGATTCTTCCTTGCCAAAATAGTGATCAATGATCCAGTGCCCTTTAATCTGCAGATTACCTATGGTTTCACCATCCCGGGCAATTTCCTGAGTTCCTTTTTCTTCATCGGTTAAACGTAAATCAACGCCAAACGGTGGACGACCTTGAGACAGACGAATCTGCATTTTTTCTTCATCCGCCAGATCAAGGTGTTTGGTTTTTAGCTGATTGGCACTACCAAGTGGACTGGTTTCAGTCATCCCCCAGGCATGAATGGTTTCGCAGTTAAACTGCTCTTTAAAGGTTTTCAGCATAGCTGGTGGGCAGGCAGAACCACCGACCACATTCCGTTTCAGACTTTCCAGTTTTGAACCACTTTGCTGGGCAGCCGCAATCAGCCCTTGCCAGATCGTCGGAACACCTAAAGCCACAGAGACTTTATACGTATCAATCAGATTAACCAGACTAGCTCCATCCAGGCCTGGCCCCGGCAACACCAAGGTACAACCGAGC
>NZ_DFDO01000137.1:0-2751 GCF_002367915.1 Acinetobacter sp. UBA3025 | reverse complement strand
GGGTAAAGCGGCTGGTAAGACAACCTGACGAATCGTTTCTGATTTGGTCGCGCCCAGACCTAAAGAACCATCCCTTAAGGCACGTGGGACCTGGGTAATAATGTCGTCTGATAAAGAGGAAACAAATGGAATAATCATGATGCCCATGACGAAGCCAGCGGTGAGCGCACTGGTGGCATTAATATCAATACTGACCAAAGCACCTAGACTTTTAAGAAATGGCCCCAGAATCATTAAAGCGAAAACACCGTAGACAATTGTTGGAATTCCAGCCAAAACTTCAATGGTCGGCTTTGCCCAAGCCCGGAAGCGTGGTGATGCGTACTCGGCCAGATAAATTGCAATCATCAGTCCCAGGGGGACTGCAACAAGCAATGCAATCCCGCTGACCATCAACGTTCCCCACAGCAATGGTAATAATCCATAACTGCCTTCGGCATGACCCGAGGTGCTAAAACCCGGATCCCATTCGGTGCCAAAGAAGAAATCCAGCGGACTGACAAAGCTGAAGAATCGCATGGCTTCGCCAAACATCGACATCACAATACCGAGTGTGGTCAGGATGGCTACTCCAGAACACAAGGCCAGCCCGATATTCATGATCTTTTCGACCTGATTCCGTGCACGAAAATTCTGGCTGATCCGTTTTTTTGCCCAGACCAGACCGGCCAAAGCCACAGAAATAACAACTGCCAGTTTGGCAAAAGTACCGATGGTAGAAAATTTAGCTAATTGTTCTGCTGCTGCAAGTTCATAAGCAGCTGGCTGATCACTGACACCGAAACCGGAAGCCAATGCCTCTACACGGTCTATGACCACACTCAGACTGGCTTGATCCAGATGAGTCAAAACATCATGAGGCAGGTGCTTAATTACGACCTGTTCCAGCAGGCTAGGTTCAACAATGTTCCATGCCATCAGAATCAAAAATGCAGGAAGTCCACACCACAAAGCTACCAGTGCGCCATAATATCCAGGACGTGAATGTAGCATCGCAGAATTATTGCCCTGACCTGCTAGTTTCCGGCTTTTACTTAATCCGATTTGATAGGCGATGGCAATTAAAGCCAGTAACACACCTATAAGTAGCAGATTCATGTATTCTCCATGGTTCTTTCAAGGATTTTAGCCTGTGAAAAAACTTGCTTGCTATGAAAAGCCGATGACAGGTCGACTGTCACCAGCATTTTCCTAAATCCTGTTTTATTTCACTACTACGGCTTTTGCAGCCTTAAAGTTTGCCAGCACTGCTGCACGTTCTTTGTCTGACATTGAAATCAAGCCGGCTTTTTCTAGCTTGGAACCCTTACCTGATACTTTTTTATTCAGGAAATACTCTGTGAACTGTTGCAAACCTTTGATTGATTTCAGGTGTTCGCCTTTGACATAGAAGAACAACGGGCGAGATACTGGATAAGCCCCATTTAAAATGGTCTTTTCAGAAGGAGCAACGTTGTTGACGGTTGCTACACGTAGCTTGTCGCGGTTTTGATCGTAAAAGCCCAGGCCGAATACGCCAACAGCGCTCGGTGAGGTTTTTAAGCGTGCCAAGGTTTCAGTATAGTCACCTGAAATTTCAACAACACGGCCATCTTTACGGAAGCTGGTACATGCTTTTTTCTGTGCATCTTTCGCTAGAGCCTTAATAGCAGCATACGATTCACAACCTGCATCCACCATCTTCTCCTGGAAGACTTCGCGCGTTCCATGATTCGAAGCTGGAATTACTAGCGTGATCGGCTCATTCGGTAATGATGAATCAATTTGGTTCCAGCGAGTATATGGGTTAGGTACCATTTTACCCTTAGCCGGCAGCTCTGCCGCTAATGCAGCATAAACATGCTGTGGACGTAATTTGTATGCCGCTTTTTTGGCATTTGAAGCAAAGACGATGCCGTCATAACCAATCTTGATTTCGAGAACCTGGTTCACACCATTTTTCTTACATTCTGCCAATTCAGAGCTTTTGATCTGACGTGAAGCATTGGCTATATCGATGGTGTTATCCCCTACACCATTACAAAACTGTTTTAAACCACCTGAAGAACCGCCAGAACCGACAACCGGAGTTTTGAACTGCGGAAAGGTATTGCCAAACTCTTCAGCCACAATACTGGCATAAGGTAGAACGGTTGAAGACCCTGCAATCTGAATTGTATCTCGTGCAGCATTTGCTGTAGTTGCTGCAGCCCCGGTTAAAGCTAAAGCTAAGGCAATATTGGTAAAGCGCATTCTGTATCTCTCTCATTTATACAACTTGGGAGTACGCCACTTTTTATTCAGTTTTGTACTTGTTTCGATACATGCATTGTGGTTTTAGAATATGACAGACAGGTTACATCTTTATGACGTTTTAATGATAATTAAATAGACAGTTAGCACCTTATTGACATAAAAAAAGACCCTGTTCAGGGTCTTTTCATTTAAGTAGTGGGTTCAGTAGATTCAGGTAAAAGTACAGGTTTCCTACGATATTTCATCACATACATCACCGTCAAAAACAGCAGCCAGACCGGCACCAATGCAACGGCAATCTGCATTTCTTTGGTAAAGCTCATGATCATTAAGATCATGATGATAAATGAAGTCGTCAGGTAATTACTCCAGCGGCCAAACAGGCTTGGGAATGCGGTCGTCTGCTGCTGTTCCTGCATGGCTTTTCTGAATTTCAGATGGGTCAGTGAAATCATCAGCCAGTTAATCACCAGAGCAGAAACCACCAGTAGCATCAGAATACCAAAAGCTTCACCC
>NZ_DFDO01000278.1:10280-10893 GCF_002367915.1 Acinetobacter sp. UBA3025 | reverse complement strand
TTAGTGAGTACTTGTAGAGTTTCACCCTCTCTAAAACCTAATAGTTGGAGCCGTTCCAATACGGGATCAGTGGTATGACTGTATTGATTACCTTTTTTGAGATCTCTAATTTTGACGATCTGATTTTGTTTAACTTGAAATAGATTCATTTTCGATACTCTTACTTCAAAGCCAAAATCTTTCGAGCACCATTAAGCACGAATAAAGAAACCAGGATGCCAATGATTAAGTCTGGGTAAGCTGATCCCGTCCACGCCACGAGTACACCGGCAAATATAACGCCCATATTTACGACAACGTCATTCGCCGAGAAAATCCAACTGGCTTTCATATGTGCGCCATCTTCTCGATGACCAGAAATAAGATATAAGCATGTCACGTTAGCTATAAGTGCGAGCAGGCCAATAACAATCATGAGCGTTGATTCTGGCTCGCTTCCAAACATGAATCGTCTAATGACATCAATAATCACGATGACAGCAAGTAATAACTGAATCCAACCTGCGAAATGGGCTGCTTTCACTTGATATTTCGCAGCTTTTCCGACGGCATATAGCGCAATACCATAAACGGCTGCATCGGCAAACATATCTAGAGAATCAGCAATCAATCC
>NZ_DFDO01000278.1:0-10038 GCF_002367915.1 Acinetobacter sp. UBA3025 | reverse complement strand
CCTAATAACAGTTTAAGTACTTTAGCTTGTCTCACAGGATCAGGTTCATTAGGTATATCGCCTGAAGAAAGCTGTGTTTCATCAAGTTTCGCCCCAAAACCCAGTCCTTCAAGTTTGGCCGTAATTTGCTGACTCCCTTCATTATGGAAGACTTTCAGTTTTCGATTGGGAAGATCAAAAGTAAGACCTTTAACTGCTTCAATATCTGCAAGAGCCATACGGACCATTTGCTCTTCAGCAGAGCAATCCATTTTAGGAATGGTATAGGTACTTGTTTGCTTAGCTTGTTGATTGCTTATATAAGTTTCAGTCTTCACAAGCTTTGCACCAAAACCCAAAGCTTCAAGTTTGGTAGTTATATTTTCATCTTTTTGATTATGTAGAACCTTTAAAGACCGGTTAGGTAAATCAAAGATGAGTTTTTGAACACCATCAATTGAAGATAGCGCCATACGAACCATCTGTTCTTCCGCAGAACAATCCATTTTGGGAACTAAGTATTCACTCATGTAGTGCGAATCTTTTAAAACGTCTTCAGTGCTTAAATTTTCTTTGGGATCAGAACCACAACAGGATTGAGCGGTATCTTCACAACTGTTTGAAGTGTTACAGCAAGGAGATGAAGATTTTTCTTCTTCCTCTTCACCACAACAGCTAGGCGTATTATCACAATTCTTTGAATTGCTTGCTTCTGCAATTGATGGATGATTTTCTTGTTGAGATTTCTTATCTTCGCATGGTGTTTCTTTACTACATCCACAGCCACTCATAGTTATACCCATTAAAAAAATTTATAAACTTTGAATATTAGAATCCCTATAGTTACTATAGAGTCAAGATTTTTTGGAAATACCAACTCAATGCATTTAAAAATTGGTGAACTCTCTAAAAAAACCTCATGTTCAGTATTAACAATTAGGTTTTATGAAAAGGAAGGTTTAATTCCGGAACCCGAAAGAACGGAAGGAAATTACCGCCTTTACGATATAGGCTATGTTGAGCGAATTAAGTTTATTTTGAATTGCCGAACTTTAAATATGAGTTTGAATGAAATTCGTCAATTACTCACCTATAAAGATAATCCCAAGAAAAATTGTTCAGATGTGAATGAATTAATTGACTTACATGTCAGTGCTATCAGAGAAAATATAATCAAGCAACAAAAGCTTATTGAACAATTATCTGATTTAAGAGGTACTTGTGATGGTTTATGTACAATTGACCAATGTGGAGTTCTAAAAAATCTAGCTTGATTATCTAGACCTATGCTTTTTTCAAAAATTCTGTATATCTTTACTTAAGGCTGCAAAAAGTTTAAGGTTACTCAAATTCTGTGATCAGATCTTTGATAGATCTGGACAGCTTCTTATTGGTGTTTTAAATACAGATTTGTGTATGAAGAGAAAAACATTTCTAATCCAGATATTGGTACTCTTATTCACATTCCAGAATATTTGGAGTGTGGCAGAGGCTGCGTGTCTGCATGAAATGCCAAACATACCCAATTCAATACTCTCTAATCCAATCGATTTAGACGAAAAGAGTGATAGTCCTCGTCAAGCACTTTATTCCCTAGAAAACTATAAAGAAATCTATGACTATTGTCAGAAGGTTTGTTTTAACGAAAAGTGCAGTCATTTCTCAAATACAATCGTGATTCAGATTGACCCACCCGATGATCTGAAGCTTAAAGCTAATTTTGAGACCGGCATTACCCCAACTTATTTGGGAATAACTTTTTATAAACCCCCTTATCTGGATCAATTAACCCCGCCTCCCGATTTGCCCCTACTATTGGTGGGGTAGTCTTATAAAAGCCCACCACTCCTAATTTCATTATGCGTGGGGCATTTTCATGTCAAAAAACAAATTACATCAGGATACCTCCATCCTGAATTTATCCTGGTCAGCCTTAGGTAGCGGTATCTTGCTATCTGCAATGATCAGCTTCAGTACTTCCGTAGTCGCCAGTACTCAAGATTTAACGCTGCAGCAAGCTATTGAGCAGGTTAACCAATATCAAGCGTCCCAAAATTTCTGGGAAACGCAAAACAGCATTAATGCCACGAATCTTCAGCAAAGTAAGCTGTTTAAAAATCCTGAACTGTCAGTTGAACAAACGGGATTTGGTTCAAATAATGAAAAAGAGCTTACCATTGGCATATCACAACCCTTGGATATTTTTGGTGAGCGAAGAGCAAACCAAAAATTAGCCAGTCTCTCTACAGATAAAACAGCGCTGAAACAGAAGATTTATCAAGCACAAATTGAGCTTGCAGTGAAATATGTATGGTCACAACTGGCCATTGCTGAACTTGAAAAAAACATTGTCAATGAACAACTTCGGGTGAGCCAAGAAAACCTTCAAGCAATCGAAAAGCGCTTTAATGCAGGCAGTATTGCCCAAGTAGATGTAAATCGCGCACGTTTAAGCCATGCTGAAAATATCCGTCTTTTTAGACAGGCAGACTTACAGGTACAAGTGGCCACCCAACAATTATCAAATTTATGGGGTACGTCTGATAAGTCATTGCAGGTAAACCTCTCTTCACAAAAGCTCTGGCCAAAATCGACTCATGAACAGGTTCAAGAATATTTAGCGGAAAACTACGTTGAGAAATATCGAGCTTTACTGGTATTAGAGTCTCAAGCAACGGTTGATCAACTAAGGGCAAAGGCACGTCCTAACCCCACTTTAAACCTAGGTGTCAACCGCACCCAATCCTTGGAAAACTCCACACAAAATCAATTAGTAGTCGGAGTCAGTGTACCGCTTAATATTTTCGATCGTCAGCAAAATGGCATAAAAATCGCGCAAGAAAAAATGAACTTATTAGAGCGTCAGAAAGAGTTTTATCTGAAGCAAAATGCGCTGCAAATAGGCACAATTTTAACCGAGTTGCAGGGTTTAGAGCTGCAATTCAAAGTCGTTGACGAGACTCAAATTCCTTTGGCGACTCAAGTTCAAAGTAAGACGCTACAAGGTTTCTTGGCAGGCAAGTTTGCTTTAACCGATGTTCAGCAAGCCACGCTTCAATTACAAGACATCCGTCTGCGTAAAGTCCAGTTGTTACGGGATGGCTGGCAAAAGGCCATTGAAGCAGAAAGTTTGAGCTTAGGCATTAGCCCAAGTGAAGTCATGTCGAAAGATGCTATTGCACAAATCAATCAAAACTTATGGCAAGACATACAGGCCATGCCTGTCATTGGTGGGGGAAATTAACATGTTCGATCTTAAAAACAGCTTAAAAAAACAGAGCGGAAAAATCTCTCAACCTCTACTGATTAGTTTGGTTATCGGCGCTACCGTACTCCTCAGTATTTTTTTGATCTTAACTGGTAAGAATAAATCGGAAACATCAGATGAACATGCAGAGGAAGAAAGCGGAGAAGAACATGGCGGTGAAACCGAAGAGCATGCAGAAGGTGTGAGCCTGACTGCCAAGCAACTGGTGGAACAGGGCATACAATTATCAGCGGTCGATCAAGGCCCGGTGGTTAAATTAAGTTCTTATCCTGCCAAACTGAATGTGAATACTGACCAGCAAGCGCACGTCTCACCGAGTTTTAGTGGTCATGTAGAAAATGTCTATGTAGAACTCGGTCAAAAAGTTCAGAAAGGACAGCCTTTGGCTGCGTTGCTTGTTCCTGATCTAGTTGATCAGCAGGCCAATCTTAAAATTGAACAAACCAACCTTGAACTGGCGAAACAAGACTATGATCGTGAGCGTCAGCTTTGGTCACAGGGCATTTCAGCAAAACAGGACTATCAACGTGCTTATAACAGCTATAAACGGGCACAAATTCAGGTTCAAGCGGCCCAATCACGTTTAAGTGCATTTGGTGCAGTGAATGCCAGTAACGGACGCTATATTTTGAAAGCTCCCATTTCTGGCGTGATCAGTAAAAAGGATTTGGTTCTCGGGGAAAATGTTCAGTTAGCCGATCAACTCTTTACGATAGACCGGTTAGATCAACTCTGGCTTGAGTTTATTGTTCCAAATTCTGAAATTATGGGCTTAGCCCCGAATCAAAAGATCGAATTTAAATCCTTGCAAACAGAAAAGGTTTATCAAGCTGTTATTCAGACTTTAAATACTGAAGCGGATATTCAAACAGGTCGTCTTCAGGTGCGAGCAAAAGTTGAATCGAATGCAACCGAATTACGTCCAAACTTGATGGTGAACGTACAGTTGCAACAACGGAGTGAAAGTACCGCATTACGGGTACTTAAGTCCGCAGTTCAGAATGTCGATGGAAAAGATGTGGTTTTTGTCGCCACTCAGCATGGACAAAAAGTTGAATTCAGTCCGCAACCTGTGAAATTAGGGCAATCATCTGGGGAGAGCCAATGGATTGAAGTGGTGAGTGGGCTTAGTCAGGGACAAAAATATGCCGCTCAAGGCAGTTTTTTACTGAAATCCGAGCTGGAAAAAGGAGAGGCTTCACATGAGCACTGAAACTCCTCAAATTCCAGACCACGAATCGGTAAAACCTGAAGGACTGTTTGATCGACTGATCCAGTTTTCTATCCATAACGCAATCTGGGTCATGCTGTTTATTGCGGCTTGGATTGCTATTGGTATTTATAGTTATCAAAAGTTACCGATTGATGCTGTACCAGATATTACCAATACTCAGGTGCAGATTAACACTTCAGCCAATGGTTTTACGGCTTTAGAAATGGAACAGCGGATTACATATCCAATCGAGAATGCCATGTCAGGCATGCCGAAAATGGAACAAACCCGTTCGATTTCACGCTACGGCTTATCGCAAGTGACCATCATTTTTGAAGATGGCACGGATATTTACTGGGCCAGACAGCTTATCAACCAGCGCTTGCAAGAAGCAATGGGAGAAATGCCTGAAGATGTGCAACCTAACATGTCGCCTATTTCGACAGGTTTAGGTGAAATCTATCAATGGGTGATTAAAGCCGAACCAAATGCTAAAAAGCCGGATGGAACCCCTTATTCGGCGATGGATTTACGTGAAATTCAGGATTGGATTGTAAGACCGCAATTACAGCGCGTAAAAGGCGTTGCGGAGATCAACAGTATCGGTGGCTTTAATAAAACCTATGTGGTTGCCCCTGATCTGAACCGATTGCAACAATTGCAAATTCCTTTGTCTGATTTACAAACTGCCTTAACAGAGAATAATGAAAACCGTGGTGCTGGCTATATTGAGAAAAATGGACAACAGCTAACGGTTCGTGTTCCCGGCACTTTAAACACGATTGAAGATATCCAGAACATCAGTATTGCCAGTAAAAACGGCTATCCGATTCGGGTGGCAGATGTCGCCAATGTCTCAATTGGTCATGACTTGAGAACAGGGGCTGCAACCTATAATGGTGAAGAAACTGTATTGGGTATTGCCATGATGATGATGGGAGAAAATAGCCGTACCGTTGCTCAAGCCATTGATGAAAAGGTGCAATCGATCCAGCAATCGCTACCTAAAGGTGTGGTGATTGAGACTGTGTATGACCGTACGCATTTGGTTGATCGGGCGATCAAAACCGTTCAGAAAAATTTGATTGAGGGTGCAATCCTCGTCATTGTTATTTTATTTCTCTTTCTAGGTAATTTCCGTGCTGCGCTGATCACGGCTTGCGTTATTCCACTGTCAATGCTGTTTACCTTGACGGGAATGGCAGAGCAGAAGATTAGTGCAAATCTGATGAGTTTAGGGGCACTGGACTTCGGTATTATTATTGATGGTGCAGTGGTTATTGTAGAAAACTGTATCCGTCGGCTAGCAGAAGCTCAGAAGCTGAAAGGTGGTTTACTTAGCCGTTCTGAAAGATTTAAAGAAGTCTTCTTGGCTGCAAAACAGGCGCGTCGTCCTCTGATTTTTGGACAGTTAATTATTTTGGTGGTTTATCTACCTATCTTTACCCTGACGGGTGTAGAAGCCAAACTTTTCCATCCTATGGCAATGACTGTTGTACTGGCTTTAATTGGGGCCATGATTTTATCTGTCACTTTTGTGCCAGCCGCAGTTGCCCTATTTGTCACTGGAGAAGTCAAGGAAACCGAAAGTCGCTGGATGCATTGGCTTAAAACCAAATATGAACTGCTTTTAGATAAAGCCTATGAGCTTCGTTTATTTGTGACTATTGTGGCTGCCTGTATTTTAGTGCTTACGGGCGTGCTAGCCACTCAAACAGGTAGCGAGTTTGCACCTCAACTGGGTGAAGGTGATTTTGCTGTTCAGCAAATGCGTTCCCCAAGTACAGGGTTAGAACAGTCACTGAGAATGCAGGAAAATACTGAAAAGTTACTGTTGAAAGAATTTCCTGAAATTAAAGCGATCTTTGCTCGTACCGGTACAGCAGAAGTGGCCACAGATGTTATGCCACCCAACATTTCAGATGGCGTGGTACTGTTAAAACCTCATGATGAATGGCCTGATCCAAAACAAACGATTGATGAGCTTCGCCAAAGAATGATTACTTTCTTAGCGACATTGCCGGGAAATAACAGTGAGTTCTCGCAACCCATTGAACTGCGCTTTAACGAGTTAATTTCAGGGGTGCGAAGTGATGTGGGTGTCAAATTATTTGGTGATGACATGGAGATTCTAAATCGCGAAGCGAATAAAATTTCTCAAAAAATTAACTCAATTTCAGGCGCGACAGCCGTTAATGTAGAACAGACCAGTGGCTTACCCTTGTTGAATGTAGAGGTGGATAAGTCCAGAGCTGCACAATATGGCTTGTCGGTAAGAGCAATTCAGGATCTGGTAGCTACAAGTGTCGGTGGCCAGAATGTTGGAACAATTTTACAGGGAGACAAGCGTTTTGATTTTGTCATCCGTCTAGATGAATCCCAGCGTAGTCCTGAACAGTTAGCGGTACTTCCTATTCAATTGCCGAATGGTGGTTTAGTCCAACTGCAAGATGTGGCACGCGTTGAAAATATCCTGGGTATTAATCAGGTCAGCCGTGAAAATGGTAAACGTCGAGTGGTTATTACTGCAAATGTAGAAGGACGTGATTTAGGCTCATTCGTAACAGAGCTTCAGAGCACGTTATCCAAACAGGAATTACCAAGCGGTTATTGGATAGATTATGGCGGTCAATTTCAAAATCTGATGTCTGCAAAAGCGCGTATGCAATTGGTGGTTCCGCTCGCATTGTTGACGATCTTTATTTTATTGATGGCTGTATTCCATAATATCAAAGAAAGCTTACTGGTCTTTAGTGGTGTACCGTTTGCCTTATGTGGAGGCTTAATCGCGTTGTGGTTGCGTGACATTCCATTATCCATGTCAGCAGGGGTTGGCTTCATTGCACTATCGGGGGTGGCTGTACTGAATGGCTTAGTCATGCTCACCTTTATCAAAGAGTTGCGACAACAATATGACCTTTATTATGCAACGTGGCAGGGTGCAATTTTGCGTCTTAGACCTGTGCTGATGACCGCTTGTGTGGCGTCCCTTGGGTTTGTCCCGATGGCTTTGGCAACCGGAACTGGGGCAGAAGTACAGAGACCTTTAGCAACAGTGGTTATTGGAGGAATTATCTCCTCTACCCTGCTTACATTGGTTTTATTGCCCGTACTGTACCGCTGGATGAATGAAAAGAAAGTTTCTTAATCCAATAGATTAGTCGATTTACAGCAGAGATATTGGCTGTTATCCAATATCTCTGCTCATCATAAATAGAATAAGGAAAATATTTTATGTCAGAACATCATGATCATAGCCATGCGGTTGTTACTGAAGAAAATAGTAAGAAGTTAATGGTTGCCTTAGGTTTAACGACTACTTTTTTAATAGTAGAAGTTGTCGCTGCTTTTATTACCCAAAGTTTGGCTTTGTTATCTGATGCAGCTCATATGTTTACTGATGTAGCCGCTTTAGCTATTGCTCTTGCCGCTATCAAAATTGGTAAAAAAGCCGCAGATGATAAAAGAACTTTTGGCTATCAGCGATTTGAAATTTTAGCGGCTCTGTTTAATGCGGTGATGCTTTTTGTGGTAGCAATATATATTGTATATGAAGCTTATCAACGTTTTACGAACCCTGCTGAAATTCAAAGTGTTGAAATGATGATTGTCGCGGTCATTGGTTTGGTCGTAAATTTGATTTCAATGAAAATCCTTTCTGCGAGTGCTGAAGGAAGTCTAAATATAAAAGGTGCATATTTAGAAGTTCTTAGTGATGCTCTAGGATCGATAGGCGTGATTATCGGAGGAATAGTTATTTATTTTACCCAGTGGATGTGGGTTGATACCGTAATCGCTGTGTTAATTGGCTTCTGGGTCTTACCTCGAACTTGGATTTTATTAAAACAAAGTATTAATATTCTGCTTGAAGGAGTTCCTGATGAGATTGATATTGAGTCGTTAAGAAATGATTTATTGAAGCTAGAGGGCGTTGAAGGGATTCATCAGTTGAAAGTCTGGGCTATATCCTCAAAAAATATTCATTTAACTGCTCATTTGGTTGCTCCGAATAGCAATACAGATCAACTCTATCAAAAGGCCTTAGAAGTTCTAAAACATAATCATAATATTACTGAAATTACGTTACAAATAGAAAGTAAGGAATGTAATACATTGGAACAGCATAAACATTAAAGTGCTGCTCTTTCTACATAATGGACAGATGACTAGGCTGATAAACCTTACCATTTTCCTGTATTACACTTCTATTTATCACACGCACTTTAAACACCATCCTGAGACATTTTAAAATTACAAGAATGTAATTTATGAGTCCTCTGGGTGTTAATTCTTTAAAGTTAGAATATCTAACAAGTATTAAATGAGAGTAAATAAACATGCTATTCAAAAATAAATTTTGTACTAAATTACTGTTAATTAGTGCATTCTTTAGTATCGCAAGTTTTAGTTATGCAGATGGCGGCTTGTTATTTCTTGAAAAGAATTTAAAAGCTTCTAAAGTTGAAAATTCTAAACAAAAACAAGTTAAAAATAATGAATCAAATGAATCAAATGAATCAAATGAATCAAATGAATAGTTGGGTTGCATAAATAAATCAATTAGACTTATTCATTCAGCAATATAATTCCTGAATGAATAAGTTTATAACTAAAACCGGCTTTGTTGCATAAACATTCAAAAGCTGAGTTTTCCCCAATCCATTCAAATTTAAGTGACAACTTGGGTGTGAGGTCTACCTAATTCCGTAAATCTATTCAGAACTGCCACACGCGCATGAATTTCATTGACCTGACTTTGAAAATGTCTTGCCGTCAGCTTATCTCCTAATAATTTGATGCAATGCATCTTGGTTTCCACCAAACTGCGACGGTGATAGCCCGACCATTTTTTCCATAGGGTTCTGCCTAAATGTTTAACCGTTTGAAGTAACTCATTTCGTTCTATTGAACTGATTTTAGAATCTTTCCAGGGCTTGGCATTCTTCCTGGGTGGAATTACGGCACTGTTGCAAATAACCACGAATGGTAAGCTGAAGACTGTTTTAGCTAAAGGTGCAGCATATGAATCCTTTCCATGGTCGGCATTTTCAGGGCGAAATCATTCTTTGGGCTGTGCGCTGGTATTGTAAATATGGCATTAGCTATCGTGAACTGCAGGAAATGCTGGCCGAACGGGGTGTGAATGTTGATCACACGACTATTTACCGTTGGGTTCAACGTTATGCTCCTGAAATAGAAAAACGTTTACGCTGGTATTGGCGTAATCCTACAGATCTGAGCTCGTGGCATATTGATGAAACCTATGTAAAAGTGAATGGACGATGGTCTTATCTGTATCGTGCAGTCGATCAACGTGGCGATACCATTGATTTTTATCTTTCTTCTAGACGTAATACCAAATCAGCATATTGTTTTCTTGGAAAAATTTTAAATAATGTGAAGAAGTGGCAAATTCCACAAGTGATCAACACGGATAAAGCACCCACATATGGACGTGCTTTATCACGGTTAAAACGGGAAGGTAAATGTCCACCAGACCTTGAGCACAGGCAGATTAAGTATAAAAATAACGTGATTGAATGTGATCATGGCAAGCTAAAGCGGATCATCAGGGCCA
>NZ_DFDO01000166.1:7276-15034 GCF_002367915.1 Acinetobacter sp. UBA3025 | reverse complement strand
AATAAAAAGCGTGTACACAGTGCACTGGGTTATGTATCGCCTTTTGAGTTTGAAGCAATGTACTATGATAAGATTAACCCGTTAGGTCAGGTGGCCTAACTTAAATAAAAAAATCTCCGATAAATCCGGTAAGGTTCAAGGGTTTTTTCTTTTCTTATTGGTGATATCCATGACAGACAAGCCCGAGCAAAACTTAGAATTTTGCAGTGCTGAGCTGTCTAAATGTTATAACCTCAGTCATTTTAATTCTTAGATCCATCAAATGATTACGATTGATAAGCTCATATGTGAACTAGCAGAATAAATTAAGAATTTAGCTAATGTATTAAGTTAAAATTTAACTTTTCTCAAATTAGTTAAAGAACTTTGAAGAATCTATAGATGATTATCTTATAGATTATCGAGATCCAACCGAGACCCATTCAATGCAACTCAGCGCAACTTATATTTATTTTAAGTTATCAGAAATGAAAGAGTATCTATTCTGATGCAATCTCTAGCTATTCATTACAGACTCAGTTTTTTCTACTTTTTTTATTATGCGATTGTGGGCGCATTCATGCCTTTCTGGAGTCTGTATCTGGAAGATCAAGGCTTTAATTATCAGGAAATTGGGATTTTATCTTCGATTGCGATTGTCACCCGATTTTTTGCGCCATTTATTTGGGGGTGGATTGCAGACAAATCTGGGAAACGCATGTTGCTGGTGCGTATAGCTACCTGGATGGAAGCTTGTATCTGGTTCATGATTTTTATCACTCCAAATAGCTTCCAGTCAGTCGCTTTGCTCATGCTGATTTTCAGTTTCTTTCAAAATGCGATTTTGGCTCAGTTTGAAGGCGTAACTTTATTCTGGTTAGGTGAAAAAAGGGCAGAGCTCTATGGCAAAGTGCGTAAGTGGGGTTCTATTGGATTTATTATTGGCGTATTTGGTTTAGGTGCCATTTTTGAGATTATTAGCATTAGTATGCTACCAGTCTTATTACTCTGTATCTCATTTCTGGCTTTTCTCTGGTCGTTCACTATCAAAGAACCAACAGCAGCACCGACAGCACAGAAAAAACTCGAAGCTTTATGGCCGATTTTCAAGCGTCCGGTGGTATACAGTTTTTTTCTGATTGAACTGATCATGCTGTTTTCACATGCGCCGTTTTATAGTTTTTATAGTAACTATCTCAGCCAGAATGGATTCAGTACCAGTCAGATCGGATTGCTTTGGTCGGTTGGGGTTATTGCTGAAATCATTATGTTTGCCTATGCCACATTTTTTCTGACACGCTGGTCATGGCGTCATCTGGTGATGCTATGCCTGTTAATGACTGGTTTAAGATGGCTAACAGTCGGCATATTTCCATCGTCATTTCTGGCACAGTTTTTTGCCCAGACCATTCATGCTTTGAGTTTTGGCTTATTTCATATGATTGCTATGCGGGTTATTTTTCAGAACTTTTCGGCCGGACAACAAGGCCGTGGGCAGGCACTGTATAGCACCATGTGGGGCTTAGGCGTGGCGAGTGGCAGCATTCTAGCCGGTCGTTATTGGGATCAGGTGGGTGGAACATCAATCTTTATTGCTGCTGCGCTCTCGACCTTGCTGGGCCTATTGCTGGTATTTGGCTTACCCAGCAAAGTCGAACTGCAAAAGCAGGTTTAAGATACGATTGAATGATTAAATGCGGATTTTGGAATATTGATCAAACCAGGGCTGAGCCTGTTCTAATTGAGCGGCTAGTTGTAACAGTAAATCTTCACGGGCAAATGGTGCAATAAACTGTGAGCCCAAAGGCAGGTTATCTTCATTCCAGTAAAGCGGTACTGACATTGCCGGAAGGCCGGTAATATTGGCTAATTGGGTGAATGGCACCCATTGCAGGTTTTCTTTTACAATCTGATCGACCAGCTTACCTTGTGCCAATAGATGTGCCTTATTCATTTTTAATAAAGCTTTAAGAATCGGCTTCTGCCAGTTTGGTGTCTTGACTTCGCCATTTTTGGGTGCAACAGTGGCCGTGGCTGGCGTCAGGTAGAGATCATAATCATCAAAGAAATGATTCATCTGGGTTACATATTGTCCCCAATTAGTCAGATTCTGGATATATTCAATCGCCGTTGTTTTGGCACCAAAAGCAGCCAGAGCCAGAGAATCCAGTTCAAAATCGCCTGATCTGGATGGATAGCCTTTCTGGATTTCGTTCAGCATATAAGAAAACTGGCTAAACCACGTCGTAATAAAATCTTTAGCCAGTTGCATGCCATCAATCTGCGGTTGATCCTCAACGACTTCATGACCTAAAGATTCCAGTAAACGGGCAGTTTGTTCTACCGCTTTAATAGCATCTTGAGAAACAGGCGTATCGATGCTGGAACGCGTATTAAATGCGATTTTTAATTTTTTTGGTGGTTGCTGAATCACTTCCAGATAATGTGTATGCGGACGTTGAATCGTAAACAGTGAACTGCGATCTTCACCATGCGTGGCATCCAGCATTGCTGCACTATCCCGAACAGTTTTAGTGAGTACATGTTGAATGGCAGCACCATGCATTGCTTCACTCATTTGCGGCCCCCACGGTGTACGTCCACGGCTTGGTTTTAAACCAAACAGACCACAGTAGGAAGCCGGAATACGAATTGAGCCACCACCATCACCTGCACCAGCAATTGGCACAATGCCGGCTGCCACAGCAGAAGCAGAACCGCCTGATGAGCCACCGCTGTTATGTCTTAAATTCCACGGATTTTTACAGCTACCCCAGGCATCTGGCTCGGTAATGCCTTTAATTCCGAATTCAGGAGTGTTGGTACGGCCAAAGGTCACGATACCTGCCTGTTCCCAACGGTTAACAATCTCGGCATTGGTATCAGCTATATAGCCAATGCGCTTTAAACCCTGACATCCATAAGACGTCGGATAACCTGCATATTCCTGAAACAGGTCTTTGACTAGAAATGGAACACCGGCAAAGGGACCTGACAGATCTTGCCGGGTACGCTGCAAGGCATGCTCATGCATGGGAATAATAATGGCATTGATTTCAGGATTAATATTCGCACTACGTTCTAAAGCGACTGATAAAAGTTCACTTGAATGTATCTGTTTATTTTTAACCAGTTCAGCCAGTCCTAATCCATCGTATTGTAAGTATTCTTCAAATTTCATCTGCATTCCCTAGCGTTGATATTGTTATAAGGTTGTAGAGGGTTTCAGTTCAGGATGCAAGCACCACCTGATTACGTCCCAAGTGTTTGGCCTGATATAAGGCCTGATCTGCGGTATTGACCAGTTGCTGTAAATCTTGAGAAAGTGGCGCATGTTGATGCGTAATCCCGAGACTCACGGTAATCGATAAAGGTGAGCCATCAGGTTGATACATTGGCGTTTTAGCTACCAGTTCACGAATACGCTCAGCAATAAATTGGGCTTTAGAAGGTTTAGTATCCCAAAGCAAAATGACAAATTCCTCACCACCAATACGCGCAAACAGATCTTGAGAACGTAAATTAGAACGGATGATTTCAGCAAAGTGTTGCAGTACTTTATCGCCCACATGATGGCCAAAATGATCGTTTAAACGTTTGAAATGATCAATATCCAGCATAATCAGGGAGAACTGCACACTCTTGGAATGTTGTAGTAAATATTCACCTTTCTGGAAGAAAAAATGCCGGTTCATGGTCCGCGTCAGACAGTCATGATTGGCCAAATACAATACGCGTTTAAATAGGTCGTTACGGTTCTGACTGATAATACACAGGATCAGCGGCGACAATGCCAGCATAAACAGTCCGATCCTTAATGAGATATAAATGGTCGAGTCTGCCAGCGTATCATGTGTAGTGGTATAGAACTGGGTCAGGCTGTAATACATCAAAATGATTACAAAGGCATTAATAATTGCAATCGTAAAGATGCGATAGGTCAGTGCTGCCCAGATTAAAGCTGCTAAAGGATAAAGCAGGGCACCTGGACCGACAAAAATATTGCTCAGGATAATACACAGGATTACCGTGCCTGCTGGCAGTAAATAACTCAATGAGTTCTGCTTCTTTCTGCGGTTTTTAAATAAATATTTGAGATCTTTGGTTCTAGGAAAGGCCAGAAAAAGCGGCAGGACAATAATGTAATTTACCATTTCGCCTGTCCACCACAGCCCAAAATCTATCCATAAATTTTCCTTGGTCATAAAGGAATGGGGAAGATTGGGTAAGGTCGCAACGGCAAACACTGCACTGGCCAGGCATCCTGCGAATGCACAGATGCCGAACATATGCACGAAAGTGAAGCCAGTATTGTAGTACTTATAATTGATCTGGAAATATCGGATAAAAAACAGCGATACAATAGTACTAATCAAGTTGGCAAGCGTTAGAAACAGACTCTGTAAAAGATTATTACCTGTCGCCAGATCAGCAAGCATGAACGCACAGAAAGCACCTAGCCACCCGCCCATATTGTTTAAATGGGGGAAGCGTAAAAACATGGCCAGTAAGGCAGCATTGGCAGGCCAGAGTATGGCTAAGTAATCCTGTGTCCTGGTCATAATGCTAATCAAACAAGTCACTAAAATAATGAAAAGAATGACCAAGTAGGTATATGTTTCAGGATTCAAGTTCTGGTCTGTGATTCGAGGTATTCGCAAATCTAAGTCCTGTATCTAATTTTTATTTGTGAAATATCACTTTGTTTGGGAAATGCTTTTTACCCAAAAGTACAACTTTATTCTTGGAATAATCTGTTTTTACTTATGTTATCAATATACGTTTGTATACGAAATATATACAAAAAAATTAAAAAAGGAAATCCATGTTTTTAAACTATAATGATAAAAATTTGTTTTATTTCGGTATTTAAACTGATGCAGAGCAGAATATGATCCCGAAAAATATGATAAGTTAAAATTAATTATTAGGATTGAAACGAAGCCTGTGAATACGAAAAAAACCTGTCTTAGCCTTGTCTTGCTCATGAGCTCATCTTGGCTAATGGCAACAGAAAATAATAATCAAACTGCAAATAGTATTGCGAAACCTATCGAAGTTCCGAATACTTTTACCATTAATACCCGTCCTGAAATTGTCGGGCTATGGGGAATGGAAATTCCAGATAATAAGAAGTGTGTTGAATACTATAATTTTAAAGGCAATAACAACGTCGTGATTAAAAGTGGTTCAGAATGGACCACAGGGCTGTATGACTATCAGCCTTCACAAGATCCGGCTGCACAGATTCCAGCGCTGATTATGCAGGTTAAATACGACAATAATGAAAAAGACTGTTCTGGTAATCAGGTAGATCAGTCAGGTGAGATTTCGCAGTATTTTGTGAAGTGGCAGAATTCCAATACCATTAATTTCTGTGCCAATGAAAAAGCAGAACAATGTTTTGCTGTGCTTCGACGCATTTTGCCTTGATTGAAGGCTAGATATAAAAAAACCGCTGACTTCAGCGGTTTTTTATTAGATCATGTCTCAAATCAAGCTTTTTCTTTGTCTTCAGCACCTTCAAGCTGCTTTAACAAATGTTTTTCCAGATAGTGAATATCCATTGCATGTTCACAGAAATTTTCATCCTGAAGAATCAGATCTTTGTGTAATGGAATATTGGTTTTCACGCCTGTCAGAATCATTTCATCCAAGGCTTGCTTCATGCGTGCAATTGCAGTTTTACGGTCTTTACCATGGGCAATTAGCTTGGCAATCATAGAATCATAATACGGCGGGATGCTATAGCCTGGATAGATATGAGAGTCTAAACGGATACCAGCACCACCTGGCGCATAGAAAGTCTCGATTTTGCCAGGAGATGGCATAAAGTTCGATGGATCTTCTGCGTTGATACGACATTCGATCGCATGACCTTGAACACGTACATCTTCTTGCTGGATATTCAGACCTAAGCCAGCCGCAATACGTAACTGCTGCTCAATGATGTCGATACCGGTGACCATTTCAGTCACAGGGTGTTCCACCTGGACACGGGTGTTCATTTCAATAAAGAAGAATTCGCCTTCTTCAAACAGGAACTCGAATGTACCAGCACCACGATATTGCATCAATTTACAAGCATTGACACAGGCTTCAAGAATGTCAGCTCGAGCCTGTTCTGGCAGGTAAGGCGCTGGCGCTTCTTCAAGTACTTTCTGGTGACGACGCTGTAAAGAACAGTCACGGTCATATAAATGGATCGCATGACCATTACCGTCGCCTAGAACCTGTACTTCGACGTGACGCGGTTTTTGCAGGAAACGTTCCATATAAACCGTGTCATCACCAAACCACATTTCAGCATCACGCTGCGCAGCTTGTACTGATTCAAGCAGGGTATCTACACGTTCTACAATACGCATACCACGACCACCACCACCGGAAGCCGCTTTCACGATGAGGGGGAAACCAATTTCTTTGGCTTCAGCAAGCGCATTGTGAATTGTCACGGCATGATCGCAACCAGGTACAGTTGGTACCCCCGCTTTTTTCATGGCAATAATTGCAGAAACCTTATTCCCCATCAGGCGAATATGTTCTGGACGCGGGCCAATGAAGATAAAACCAGAACTTTCTACGATTTCAGCAAATTCAGCATTTTCAGACAGGAAGCCATAACCAGGGTGGATGGCATCTGCGCTGGTGATTTCAGCGGCTGTAATCAGGGCTGGAATATTTAAGTAACTGTCGCTGCTCGCGCCAGGACCAATACACACGGCTTCATCACAGAAGCGTAAGTGCATCAGGTCTTTGTCAGCATCTGAATAGACACCGACGGTTTTAATTCCTAAAGTTTTGCAAGCTCGGGCGATGCGCAGGGCAATCTCACCTCGGTTTGCAATTAAAACTTTTTGCAACATTATGAATCCCCGAAGTGATTAGGCGCGGTAACGGAAAAGTGGCTGACCAAACTGAATCACTTCACCATTTTTCACCAGAATTTCTTCAATCACGCCGCTTTGAGTTGCTTCAATCGGGTTCATGATTTTCATTGCTTCAATGATACCCAGTGTTTCGCCAGCAGAAACAGTTTGGCCAATTTTTACAAAAGGTGCTTCGCCTGGGCTTGGAGCCGCATAGAACACGCCAACCATTGGAGATTTTTCAACTGCACCACGAGGAGATTTAGCTGCAGGGACGTCAGCTGCAGGTGCAGGCATTGCAGGAACAGCTGCTGCAACTACTGGATTACGACGAGTCAGAGCAATCGACTGATCACCTTCCTTAACTTCAATCGCCTGTAAGTCAGATTCAATCATCAAATCGATGAGCTTCTTGATTTTACGGATATCCATGAGACAGTATTCCTAATTAAGATTGTTTAGAAGATTGTATTTTTTCAATGACATAGTCGAGTGCGGCAGCATAGCCTTTTGCACCTAGACCACAGATCACGCCAATAGCTTTATCGGATAGATATGAATGATGTCGGAATGCCTCACGTGCATGGACGTTAGACAGGTGGACTTCAATAAACGGGATTGCCACGCCAAGAAGTGCATCACGAACTGCAACTGAGGTATGTGTCAGGGCAGCAGGATTAATAATGATATATTGCACGCCGTCTTGTTGGGCTTGATGAATTCGGTCAACAATTGCGCCTTCCCAGTTGCTCTGGAAAGTGTCAAGTTGTAAAGTAGCTTTTTCAGCCTGAGCAGTGAGCTGCTGATTAATATCTTCTAGAGTTAAATAACCATAAACTTCGGGTTCGCGCTTTCCTAGCAAATTTAAATTCGGTCCATGAATAACCAAAATGGTCGAAGTCATCTATGG
>NZ_DFDO01000166.1:0-7216 GCF_002367915.1 Acinetobacter sp. UBA3025 | reverse complement strand
AGGTGCTCCAGTTAAAAAGTTTCAGGATAGGTTTGCAAGATGTCTACAAACTTCGCCTATTATGGCATGAATTCCTACATTATTTTTATAATTTCTTTGATTTGACATAGAAAAGCATGTACCACGCAGTGGCCATATAATGAAAACTTTGCAAGCATTTAGCAATGTTCAAAACTACCAAATCTTCGTCTTTTACATCATTTTTATATTTTAGATGAATTGGCTGAATTGTTACATTTATGCTGTGTAAGTTAGACCTCAATGTTTATTCATAATTCTTTTAAATTGCGTATTTATTCGGCAATGGCTTGTAAAAATAAAAATTATTAGTCGAAATCTCTGCTCATATCAAAAATTACGGTGATCGGTAAAAGACCGGGTTTTCATTATATTTTTGAATGAATCAGAATTTTATTCTATTCATTATTCTGTAAACTAAAATATCAAACTTGGAATAAAAATCAAAAAGTTATTTGATAAATGGTATGAAGTGAAGTTTAGTATTAAATGGGTTTTATGTCGCTAGTAAAGCAAGTCACACATTATTTTTCTGCAAAAAGAGATAGGCTCATTGCTACTGAACATTGGCTAAATGATACTGGCCGTAAAAGTAAAATTAAAAACTTATGATTCTTCATTAATCTTTTACTGGCCTCTTCTAATATTGACGAATGTGCTCAATTTTCTAAAGCTTACCTTTATTTGTAATTCTTTATGTTCGCTCAATAACATTGGCAAAATGGCACTTCATGTATAGGCGTTGTTATTCATCTGAATGTTGCCTATGTTTTTAAATGATGAATTTTTAAGCTTAAGAACAAGATGGTATGCGGAATTACAATGATAAATGGGATAGTTAAGTTCAGTTAAAGTGCAATATGAATAGATATTCTGGATTAAAAGCTAATGGTATCTGATTGTATTTTGAACACATATTGATTATATAAGCTATTCAGAATCACAGAATAAAACCCAAGCAGACTTGATAAGCTATAATGAAGATCCCGTCAAAATACTATCGAAGCTGTTATGACACCTGCATGCAAATTATTAAAATCTCAAAAAATTGAATATAGCATTCACGAATATGAACATGATGCCAATGCCAAAAGCTTTGGTTTGGAAGCAGCAGAAAAGTTAGGGCTGGCAGTAGAAGAAGTATTTAAAACCTTATTGGTCACAGATGAGAAGCAGTATTTTGTAGCAGTTCTTCCAGTCAACCATCAGTTAAACCTGAAAAAAGTAGCATCAGCCTTTGGTTGTAAAAAGCTACAAATGGCTGATCCCAAACAGGCAGAACGTCTAACCGGTTATCTTGTCGGTGGGATTAGTCCGGTTGGGCAGAAAAAACGCCTGAAAACTGTCATTGATGCATCTGCAGAACAGCTGAATAAAATCTATGTCAGTGGGGGTAAACGCGGTCTGGATATTGGTTTAAAACCTGCGGACCTAGCTAAGGTTCTAGATGCTCAATTCGTTGATGTATTGGATGTCTAAAGTTCAAAGCATTTTTCAATAAAACTATCTTACTGAGAAGCGTTCATATCAATGGACGCTTCAACTTTTCTGGATTCTTATCTTTCTATTCTGTCGGAAAATTCAGCATGGTTTTTTCTTCATTGTATAGTGGATGATTGAGATCCACGGCCTGACTGTGGATTGAACAAAGATAAAAACAATAAAATAGAAAATATGGAGAATACCGCATGGAAATCCAGAAAAAACGATTATCACGGTTCTGTATGAGCTTGTCCGCGATGGCCATGCTCTCAGTCTTTTCAACTGCACAGGCAGATTCGTCTACCTTGCCTCAACCGCCCAATTCCCAGCAAGTTTTCTTTGTGGGTAATAACTGGGATGGAACAGTTACAGTGATTCGATCTTCAGGTGACTTTGGCAAGGTTGGTGTGATCAACATGATTCCTGATCGTAAGGAGCGTCTGAAAGAGATTCACCTCAATCCCATTAAACTGATTACCTATACCTATATTCAAGCTACTGCGGGTTGAAGGTAATGATCAGCTGGTCGACGATATGTACTCCACGCCAGATGGACAGTCAGTGGTCGCATCCCGTCCAAGTTTTGCCGATGTGGTCTCTATCAACATCAAGACAGGCAAAATTAACTGGCGTACTCCAGTTGAAGGCTTCCGCGCGGATCATATGGCAGTTTCACCAGATGGCCAGCGTGTCGCGGTTTCCGCATCTTCCGGAAATGTGGTGCATGTACTGGATATTCATACTGGTAAGGAACTTGGTCGATTTGCGACGGGTGATAAACCGCATGAAAATATCTACTTTGATAATGGCAGAAAAATTCTGAACTCGGCCATTGGTAATGTAGAAACCTCTCTTGATGCGCAGTGGCAGGATTTCACCAAGGGTAAACGCTATATCACCATTGCAGATGCCAATACCCATCAGGTGCTTAAGAAAATTGACTTTAGACCGGCATTGGATGCGTTTGGTCGAAAAGATTTATCTAATTCAGTGCGGCCGATGGTCTTTAGCAAGGATGAAAGTAAACTCTATGCTCAGGTATCATTTTTTAATGGTTTGATTGAGTATGACTTAAACCAGAATAAAGTGACCCGTATTGGGCAGTTGCCAGGTAGCGATAGCATTCCCAAAGATCGTACCAAATGGGTGAATGATTCCCGCCATCATGGTTTATCGATCAGTGCTGATGGTGAGAAGCTCTGTGTTGCGGGCACGATGGATAATTACGCCACCATTGTCGACCGTCAGAGTCTGACTGCCGGAAAATTGATTCCTGCAGGTAAGCCATACTGGGCTACCCGAAGTCCGGATGGCCGTAGCTGTATCATTTCAGAAAGTGAAACGGATGTGGTGACCGTAATTGATTTCGCGACAGGCAATAAAGTGACCAGTGTACCTGTAGGCAATCATCCACAGCGTGTCCGGATTGGTTATGCTCCAGCAGACTGGTCTACGCCGTAGCAAATCATGGCTTAAAAAGAGCAATGTGTTATGAACATTGCTCTAAGCATTGTAGGTGGCATATATGAGGAACAAAACACTTACTTTATATCTGCTGGCGGGAATGTTATTAATCAGTATTCTGGCTGGGATTGCTTATCAGGTTCATAAGGATATTTATAAGGCAGAATTCAATATACTGAAACCTGATGATCAGATGACTTTTGCAACTAAATCTCTAATTATTTCGAATTTAAATCCTAAAACAGCTGTACCGGCAAGAACGGCTAGACACCCGGAAGTAGATTCTGAACAGCAGGTCTTATTACAACAGAGAGAGCAGCTTTATCTGGATTTTACCCAAATGATGAATGGCTTAAGTCAAGGCGAAAAGCCAGACTATCGCCAGCTAGATCGTTTGCTGTTACAACAGCAGAATCTGGTGAATGCTCAGGTCGTTGCTCCAGAAGAGGCGAGAGCTCAAATAGAATTTTTACAGAAAGTTCTGCCTGAAATCTCTTCACAGCTGGATCAAGCCTTAAATGCATTGGATCAGAAAAGTTTTTAATCTTCCGGTTTAAAGCTTTACTTAGTTGTGATGCAGATACTAAATAAGCTTAATAAGAAAAAGCCCGTTAAAACGGGCTTTTTCTTCATTCATATTTTAGATTAAAACTTATAAGCAGTTCGCGGGTTTCGGGATACCAGCCAGTCGGCTTAAATGGCGTGCCACCAGACCTGTATTAAACTTTTCCTGTAATAAGGCATTGTTAATTTCCGGACTAACTGTCTTCATCAAAAATTTAATCAACGGACGGGTTGCAGGAGAATGCCCAAACTGCTGATAAAATTGACGGACTGCCTGTAGCACTTCAAAATGCCAAGGAGTAAGTTGAAGTTCCAATGTATCTGCCAGTACTTGGGCAACGTCTTCATTCCAGATGGTGTAATCGACTAAATGACCATCTTGGTCCAGTTCTAGATTCATATGTGACTCATGGATTATTTCATTGAGATGCAACGACTAAATTTCAGACATAGATCTGCAAATTCGGAGTAGTCGAGTAAAACAACATTTCCCGATAAGGGTGATATCAGAATTTCTGCATCATTTCTTAGGATATAAACTTGCGGCAGTTGCTGTACGAAAGCATGATCCAGATACAGCACAGATTCTCCCATCAGGACCACCTGATCATCTGAAGCATGGAGCTGTGCTAACTGATCAAGGACTGGCGCCGTCGCTGCATAATCTGACTGGATCAGGTAAAGGGTTTGATCTGACATTTATTTATCCTTCGTCCTTACCAATACAATACGTGATCAAATTTTTGAACGAATTCTGAATTGAGTTCAATTAATTCAATTTCCTGTTCGCTTTGCTTTACAAAAGGAGAGTCCTGATTTTTCTGTTCAACCAGAATTGGGGTCAGGTCATAAAATTCGAAACTATCCACCAGATTTGAAGCCAGTTTAAAGGCATGTTTAAGCTGGTCAAACTGGAGTTCAGAACGTAAAAGACTCAAAGCAGCACCTTGTAATAGCACTTTAACTTCAGCTCCGAAGGTCGCCAGTACCATCGTGGCAGACAGGCTTTCATGCACCTGCAAACTGTTTAGGTTGGCTTGGGTTAATATAACAAGTACAGATTTCACACAAGATTCCTTTTAAAAGCAACACATCCTGAAAAATGAAGCATCTAGAATTGAATTAGACGTTGTGAGGACTGAACAGCATTAGCAAGCTCACCTAGACCGACCAATTCAAAACCATCAGCAAGATTATGTTGCTGAATATTGTGACGTTGAGCATTTTCCTGATCTGTAATCCCACGCGCTAAGGCTGCACTGACACAAACGGGTAAGCGGATATTCAGATCCTGCCAGGAACGTGTGAGATGACGCTGGTCGTCGGGCACCCATTGCAATGCATTTGCGACCGACACGCCATCTTGATAGAAAAATACACGGAAAGCTTCCTGTTTATGTTGTAAAGCTTGGGCGAGTCCAAGCGCATGCCAGGCATAAATAGAAGTCGGTGCGGAGGTAACAAGAATTAAGGTGCTCATCGAAATTCACTACAGGCTTGATCAACGCGGGATGATGATCTTGGCTACAAAGAAAGTAGGTAGTATACAATGATTTTAGTGACGGGTGGTTTAGGCTTTTTAGGCTCACATATTGCTTTAAGTCTGATGGCACAAGGACTAGAGGTCATTGTGGTCGATAATCTGGCCAATGCCAGTCTACAGACCTTAGAACGCCTTGAATTTATTTCCGGCCGCTATGTGCCTTTTGTCAAAATTGATATCCGTAACACTCCGGCATTAAATAAAGTTTTTGAACAGAATTCAGTACAGGCTGTCATTCATACTGCCAGCTTTAAATCATTGGAAGAATCAGTTTTAAAACCACTTGAATATTATAATGATAATGTCAGCTGTATCATGAGCTTGATGCGTGCCATGCAGCGTACTGGAGTACGCAATCTGGTGCATTTGTCTTCATTGGCTGTATATGGCCATTCCGGAACGGATTTAAAAGAAGATCAGGCTTTCAATTACACTTATCCAAATCCTTATATTAAATCACAGCAGATGGTGGAAGAAATCATCCGGGATACTGCCAAGACGGATAATGAATGGCGTATTGCGATGTTACGTCTTTCCAATGTCGCGGGTGCTTTTGAAAATGGCATTTTAGGTGAATGGGTGCCACCTTTACCAAAGAATGTTGTGCCTCTGGCCATGCAGGTGGGTGCGAAGCAGCGTGAATATCTGGAATTGCGCCGTCAGGCCAAGACCGAAGACTATACAGTAGAACGTAGTTTTCTACATGTGATGGATGTCTGTGATGCGGTATTCAAGTCGCTACATTGGCTGTCTCAACAGCAACAATGGACTTGCGAAGCCTTTAATATCGCTGGAGAGCTGATCTCAATGCAGACTTTGCTGGATCAGGTTGCAGAAGTCACCCAATCCGCTGTTCCTACAGTAGATGCTTTGCCATATCCGCATGCTGAAATGGATCAACTGGGTGCTAATACGGATAAAGCCCAACAGTTGTTACATTGGCAGCCACGCTATACCTTAAGGAAAATGTTAGAGGATGAATGGCTGTTCTATCAGAATACGTTAAGAGGGCAGTGATTAAGAATCCTATAAGTTAATTATTGATAATAATTATCATTTGCAAAATTAATCAAACTCATTAAGATGAATAGAGTACAGCATTGAAGCTGCTGTCTAAATGAGTAAAACATAGAATAACAATTGAGGTTGAGCATGCAAACACGTATTGAACATGACACGATGGGAGAAGTCGCTGTACCGAGTGAAGCACTTTGGGGCGCACAAACTCAGCGTAGTCTACAGAACTTCAAGATTGGCAATGAGCATTTGCCACGCGCCATGATTCGTGCCATGGGCTTGGTCAAGAAAGCAGCTTCGATCACCAATGCCGAGTTAAACCAGATTCCTCATGAGTTATCGACCTATATCATCGGTGCTGCGGATGAAGTGATTAGCGGTCAATGGGATAGCCAGTTCCCCTTAGTCGTATGGCAAACCGGTTCGGGCACGCAAAGTAACATGAACTGTAATGAAGTGATTGCCAATATTGCTAACCAGAAACTGGGCAATCCTTTAGGTGCACAAAAGCCTGTGCATCCAAATGATCATGTCAACCGCGCTCAATCGACCAATGATTCTTTTCCGACCGCGATTCATGTGGCAGCTAGCTTACAGATCAATGAACTGTTAATACCGGCAGTGACACGTTTACGTGATACCTTGCATGCTAAATCTCAGGAATTTGCCGAGATTGTAAAAATTGGTCGTACCCATCTTCAGGATGCCACACCTTTAACTTTAGGTCAGGAATTCAGTGGATATGTCTCTCAACTGGATCATGCCTTGATTCGTCTGTATCATGCTTTGCAAGGGTTATATGAACTGCCATTAGGCGGAACCGCCGTCGGTACAGGCCTCAATGCACATCCAGATTATGCTGTTAAAGCTGCGGATACTCTGGCTAAATTAACAGGCTTGCCTTTTGTCACCGCTCCTAACAAGTTCGAAGCTTTGGCCGGCCGTGATGCAGCAGTTTTTGCTTCAGGTGCTTTAAAGACTTTAGCCGTTAGCCTGAATAAAATTGCCAATGATATTCGCTGGTTGGCGAGTGGACCACGTTGTGGTTTTGGTGAAATTCGCATTCCTGAAAATGAGCCAGGCTCAAGCATTATGCCGGGTAAAGTGAACCCGACCCAGTGCGAAGCC
>NZ_DFDO01000152.1:0-9584 GCF_002367915.1 Acinetobacter sp. UBA3025 | reverse complement strand
GATTCATCTTCATGAATAGTCACTAAAATTTCATCACAGTGACCTGCCAGCGCCTCATCAATCGAGTTATCTACGACCTCGAAGACCATGTGGTGTAAGCCGGTACCATCGTCTGTATCACCAATGTACATGCCTGGACGCTTACGTACTGCGTCTAAACCACGTAATACCTTGATGCTAGAGGAATCATAAGCTTTTTCAGTGGTTTGTTCTGTTTGAGAAGCATCTTGATCTTCTGAACTCATGGTTTCTCCCTAGTGAAATATAGGTTTATCCAAAGATAGGTAAAAATTTAAAAACTATTGCACAACAACTTGAACTGTACCGTTTTCAACATTGAATAACTGATATGAGATAGACAGATCATGTAGGTGCTTTTGTACTGATTCATGGTCTAAGGTGGTAATAAAAACTTGACTACCAAGCTGGCTCAATCGCTCAATTAAACGTTGTTGTGCGGTTAAATCTAATTCTGCTGTCACATCATCTAATAATACCACAGTTTCCTTATTACAAGAATGCAGCATTGCGATTTGCGACAGTTTAAGTGCCATCATTAAAAGCTTTTTTTGTCCGCGGGACAGGATTACATCAGCATCGCCTAAAGGGGTCTTTAAACGCAAATCTGCGCGATGTGGACCATATTCGGTATAGCGTCGTTCTACATCTTTGTCATGGTGATTGGTCAGGTCATTCAACAGGCCGTTTTCGCTGTGAAAGCCGGGACTGTATTCCAGAGAAATCTCCCGATCAGGCAGTAGATGCTTGAGATCATCCTCAAAAAATGGCTTCCACTGTTCCACGATGCCGACACGCTGGGAGTGCAAAATCTCGCCATATTCACTCAGCATCTGGTTCCATGGTTCCAGATCTGACAGGCTCAAGAAACGCTTGGATTTAAGCAGACTGTTCCGCTGTTTTAGGGCGCGTGAATAATATTGCCAGGCATGATAAAACTCTGGTTCCACGTGGAACATTAACCAGTCCAATAACTGACGACGTGGTTTGGCACCATGATCGATAATATCGGTACTTTGTGGATCAAGCAGTTGTAAGGGCAACATTTTGGCAAGCTGGCCTTGAGTCGCAATCGCATCGCCATTGACCTTAATCAGCTGTTCCCCGCTGGCCATTTTTTGCATGCCGACTTTTTCAGTTTCCGATTGGGCGAACACAAGCGCATCCGAGGCGCCATGCTGAATGTAATTTTTCGGGATATGGGTACGAAAGGAACGTCCTGTGGCCAGTAAATGAATAGCTTCCAGTACTGAAGTCTTGCCTGAACCATTCTGGCCATAAAAAACATTAAACGGTTGCAATCCCTGGAGTGCAACCGTTTTTAAGTTTCGTACACGTTCAATATGAAGACGCGTAATATGCATAGCGTTGGCTTAACTCAGCTGTCGCTTAGACACGCATTGGCATCACGACATAAGTCTGATCGGTATGAGATGGATCCTGAACCAGCACAGACTGATTCGCTTCAGTCATGGTCATTGATACATCTTCACCGTCCAGTACCCCTAGCACTTCAATCAGGTATTGCGCATTGAATGACATTTCCAGTGGTGCATCTGCATATTGGATGGCTAGATCCTCAATCGCCTCATCCTGTTCCGGGTTATTGGCACGAAGTTGTAATGAACCGGCATTAAAGTTCAGGAATACGCCACGCAGTTTTTCATTACTCAAAATAGCCACGCGTTGTAAAGATTGCTTAAACACGTCATGCGCAATAATCACATTCTTGTCGCCACCACGTGGAATCACACGGCGGTAGTCCGGGAATTTACCGTCAATCAGTTTCGTAGTGAAACGAACTGTGATATCGGTCTGTTCTTTATCACGGCTGGCCATGCGAATGGTCACATTCAATAATTCACGACCAATCAGCAGAGAAAGCTGCTCATCTTCAACGCTTAATAAACGTTGTAATTCAGCGACTGCCTTACGTGGAACAATGGCTTGAATCGGTTGAGTTGCAGTCGATTGTGCTGCTGTTTCACACAGTGCCAAGCGGTGACCATCTGTCGTTACCGCACGAAGCTGATTGGCGTCAATTTCAAGTAAAGTACCGGTCAGGTAGAAACGCACATCCTGCACTGCCATTGCGAAAGCCGTTTTTTCAAACAGACGCTTTAATTCGCGCTGAGTCACAGTCACTTGCGTGCCTTGAGTATTTTCAGTATTCAGTAATGGATAGTCATCCGCAGGCAAAGTACCGAGCACAAAACGACTATTTCCAGATTTCAGGATACAACGCTGGTCATCGGTAATTTGCAGGTCGATCAGGGCTGCTGATGGCAAAGATTTACAGATATCAATCAGCTTACGTGCTGGAACAGTGGTTTCACCGGCTTGCAGGCATGCACCTTCAGCCAACTGTGTGCTGGCAACCAGTTCCACTTCCAGATCCGAACCGGTGACGGTCAAAGCTTCAGCAGTCACCTGGATTTTCAGGTTTGAAAGAATATTTAAGGTATGGCGACGTTCAACCGCTCCTACGACATGTGAGAGAACATTCAGTAAGCTTTCTTTCGCGATTTTTAAACGCACGGTACATTCCTCTAAAGCTGAAGATTAATAAGATAAAAGTTGAATTTTTAGCAGTTAACTATGCGGCAAAACAGGCCGCATAGCAAGAACAGAATTTGAGCGTTTTAGGTCAACTCTGCAACAGGCGTTGCAGGTTTTTATAGTCCTCATTGAAGATCGGATCTTCTTCACGCAAGCTTTGCACTTTTTCGCAGGCATGCATGACTGTACTGTGATCTCGACCACCAAAAGCCATACCAATTTCCGGGAAACTGTCTCCAGTCAGTTCACGTGCCAGACCCATTGCAAGCTGACGTGGACGCGCATAAATACGGGTACGTTTTGGACCTACCAGCTCTTTAAGTGGAATTCGAAAATACTCACTCACTACACGCTGGATATTTTCAGTACTGATGGTACGGGCACGAATTGCGAGGACATCTTTCAAAGACTCACGTACCACATCCAGATCAATCGGCGTTCCTTTAAAACGCGAGATCGCCACCACTTTATTAAGCGCACCTTCCAGTTCACGGACGTTCGCTACTACTTGTTGGGCGATAAATAGCGCACAGTTACGTGGTAAATCTACACCGGTGTTTTCGGCTTTTTTCAGCAAGATTTCAATGCGAGTTTCAATATCGGGTGGTTCCACACCCACAGAAAGTCCCCAGGAAAAACGTGAAACCAGACGTGGATCCAGTTCGGTCAATTCTTTAGGATAACGATCCGAGGTGAGAATAATTTGCTTCGATTCATCCAGCAACGCGTTAAAGGTATAGAAAAACTCAACCAGACTGGCTTCTTTACCTGCGAGCAAATGAATATCATCGACTAGCAAAAGATCCAGTGAACGGCAGTTTTTCTTAAACTCTTCAACCTTGCCCTGTTGTAGGGAACTGACAAAATCCTGCACAAAGCTTTCTGCAGTCATATACATCACGCGGGCATTGGGTTTTGCCTGTAATAATGCATTTCCGACGGCCTGCATCAAGTGGGTTTTACCCAGACCAGTCGGACCATATAAAAATAGCGGGTTATGCTGTGAAGCCCCAAGTTGGGTTAACACCTTACGGCAGGTTTCAGCCGCCATCTGGTTAGAACGGCCTTCAACAAATAACGAGAAGGTAAATAAAGGGTTCAGCTGACGTTTACGGCTATTTTTGCCTGAATCTTCTTTTTCTTTCTTAGGACGCGGCGCTGGCGCAACCACAGGCGCAGATTCCAAAGCCGCTGTTGTCGTCGCTGGCTGTTCACTGGCAGATAAAATTGCACCTGGACGCGAATCCACCAGAATTTCAACTTTACGTACGCGACCTTCAGACAGCTGTTCGGCCAAAATCGAAATCAGTTCCAGATGATGCTCTTGAATGTAGCGCGTCCAATACGGATTAGGTGCATAAAGACGCAGGGTATCGTCCAGCTCTTCCGCAACCAATGGGCGAATCCACATTGTAAAGACATTTCCAGAGAGCTCTTGTCGCAAGCGATTTAAGCAGTCTGTCCAAAGCATGTGAATCCCCTATTCATTCCATTGTTAATTAAAAAGGCTGACCGCGACCAAAGCGGGTCGCCATTCTAACCAAGTTATCCACATCTGTCATGGCAATTTCCACAGATTTTGCGCAAAAAGCAGTCATGGTGGATAAATTTAAATTTAAAAAGCTGGTGTGGATAAGTTTATCCGCAAGCTGTGGATAAAATATAACACAAAGTTATCCACAAAGTATAAAATTAATAAAAACAGTTTTATCCACAAACTAAGTTTTTGTTTATTTAATACAAAATCAGCTTTTCCACAGAAAAAGTCCACCCTAATAGTAATAAATTTAAATTTATAAATTTGAATTTATTTATAAGATTCGATTCTTTTGTGGATAACTGAGAAAAGTTTAAATTTAAATTCAAAACTCAGGAGTTAAATTTAGATTCCACATAAGTTGTGGATAACTATGTTGATATAAGTGTTAATAACTTATATTCAATTTTAAAACAAATAGTTATATTGTGGTTAACTTATATATAGGTATTTGAATACAATTTTTTTAATCCCTATTTACAATTTTGATTTCAGTCTTATTTGAAAAGAAAGTGGCTTTTGCATTGACAGCTCAAGCAATGAGCACTAAAATCGCGGACCTTTATAGAAAGATCATTTTTGGAGTTTCGACATGAAACGTACATTCCAACCATCTGAATTAAAGCGTAAACGCGTTCATGGTTTCCGTGCTCGTATGGCTACTAAAGCTGGTCGTCAAGTTCTAGCTCGCCGTCGTGCAAAAGGTCGTCACAGCTTAACTGTTTAATCAGTTAGGCTTTGCCGATTTTGGGTGTTATGACTACACTTTATAGTTTTGGTACAGAGCTTCGTTTACGCTGTGCTGCAGATTATAAAGGAGTCTTTGATGGTGCGCTTTTTAAAGTGCATCAACCCCATTTCCTTTTTCTTGCAAAACATTCCGAACTGCCAAACAGCCGTTTGGGTTTAGTTGTTGCCAAGAAAAAAGTGCGCCGTGCGCACGAACGAAATCGAGTAAAACGACTTGCTCGCGAAAGTTTTCGCCTGCATCAACAGCAACTAGATGATTTGGATATTGTGGTTATGCCTAAAGTAGGTATAGAAGCAGTGCCGAACGCAGAGTTGCATCAGCAATTGCAATTTGCCTGGCAGAAACTCAACCGTCTTGCCAAAAAGCATTCCAAAATAGCATCATCCTCCCCACAAAAGTAGAGATGGCCAATGGTACGTTTACTGCATTGGTTAATACGTTTCTATCAGATTGCGATTAGTCCTTTATTGGGACCACGCTGTCGTTATATTCCAACATGTTCTCAATATTCCTTGGAAGCAGTCCATACACATGGAGCTGTGCGTGGTGTGTGGCTGGCTACTAAGCGTATTTGCCGTTGTCATCCGTGGGGTGGCTCTGGATATGATCCGGTTCCCCCGAAAGCGATTCGTTTTATTTCATTTCAGCAAATAGATTCTCAAACGCTTCACGTTGCTGTACCCTTTCGTGATCGTTTATTGAACCAAAATCACTCTAACCACTTGGGGTAATACATATGCAACAATGGGCCAGGATTGCAATTCTCGGAGCCATGTTTGTTGTCGCATATTTGCTCATTTTGGCGTGGCAAAAAGATTATGGCAATGCTGAAACCAAACCACAGCAAGAAGCTGCGGTTGTTTCACATGAAGTATCTGCAGATTTGCCAAATGCTCAGACGGCGACAGCCGCTTCTGATCTGCCACAAGCAAATATGCCAGCGCAGCAAGCAACGGATGCCACCGCACCTGTAAGTCAGCAGCTTATTTCAGTACAAACTGACCTTTATCATCTTTGGATCAACCCTAAAGGTGGTGATATTGTTCGTGTTGAATTACTCAATCATGACAAGAATAAAGACAGCGATGAACCATTCGTCATGCTGGAAAGCGATGCGAAACGGACTTATGTCGCTCAGTCGGGCCTGATCGGTCTGAATGGACCGGACAGCAGCCGTAATGGCCGTCCAACCTATGAGCTGGAAAAAACGGCTTATACACTGGCAGATGCCAAAGCCGCTAAAAATAAAGATGGCGAAACTGTCAAAGTACTTTCTGTACCTATGGTCTTTAAAACGGCTGATGGTGTAGAGGTCATTAAAACCTTCAACTTTACTGAAGGTGAATATCCGATAGTTGTGAATCACAAAGTGGTCAACCGCAGCGGCCAGACCTGGCAAGGTCAGATGTTCGGTCAGATCAAACGTGACAATTCCGAAGATCCAGGTAAATCTGATCAGGGGATCTTCACACTGGGTACGTTCCTGGGCGGCGCTTGGGGTACACCGGATGAGCATTACAACAAGTTGAAATTTGACAACTTTGTTGAAGAAAAACTCAGCACTGAAGCCAAAGGCGGCTGGGTTGCGATGGTGCAGCACTACTTTGTCAGTGCATGGGTACCAGGTAACCTGAAACTGACACAGGGCAATGGCGAGGCCTATACGGCGAAGCTGGAATCACGTAAGTCAACTGATAACATGAATATCATTGGCTTTACCTCTCCGACCTTCAATGTACCTGCCGGTACTGTGGCTGAAATTGATGCGACCTTCTATTCTGGTCCAAAAATCCAGTCAGAGCTCAAAGATCTGGCAACAGGTCTGAACCAGACTGTAGATTATGGCTGGTTATGGCCGATTGCCAAACTACTATTTGTTGGTCTGGAATTTTTCCATGGCCTGGTAGGTAACTGGGGCTGGGCGATCATTCTGTTGACTATTCTGGTAAAACTGATCCTGTGGCCATTGTCGTCGAAGAGTTACCGCTCTATGGCGAAAATGCGTGTGATTGCGCCAGAAATGCAGCGTATGAAAGAAGAGTTCGGTGAAGACCGTATGCGCTTCTCTCAAGAGATGATGGCACTGTACAAACGCGAGCAGGTAAATCCACTTGCCGGCTGTTTACCGCTCTTGCTGCAAATGCCAATCTTCCTGGCATTGTACTGGGTACTGATGGAATCTGTGGAACTGCGTCATGCACCATGGATGCTGTGGATTCAGGATTTATCTTCAATGGATCCTTGGTTTATCCTGCCATTGCTGATGGGTGCAACCATGTATATCCAGCAGTCGTTGAACCCACAACCAACTGATCCAATGCAGGCGAAAGTGTTCAAGATTATGCCAGTGATCTTTACAGTATTCTTGCTGTTCTTCCCGGCAGGTCTGGTGTTGTACTGGATTGTGAACAACTTGATCACGATCTTGCAGCAAACACTGATCAACAAGTCTGTTGCCAAAGACCGTGCTAAACGCGATGAGGCAACACCAGTCAACTAAGTTGTATTGATGGGCTGAATAAATCCGCTTAAGATGGTAATCTTGAGCGGATTTTTTTTGCTGTACTTTTAAGTTTTTCTAGGTGAATGTTATGCTCGACCGAACTACGATTGCTGCGATTGCAACTCCCCCAGGACGTGGCGGTGTAGGTGTCATTCGCCTGTCAGGTCCCAAGTCTTATGAAATTGCCCAGGCCTTGAGCCAAAAAGATTTGCCTAAAGCCCGTTTTGCCGGTTTTCGCCAGTTCTATGATGCAGCTGGTGAAGTGATGGACGAAGGTCTGGTGATCTGCTTCCCGAATCCGAATTCCTTTACTGGTGAAGATGTAGTAGAACTGCAAGGTCATGGTGGCCCGGTGATTCAGAATGCCCTGTTGGGCCGTTTGCTGGAACTGGGTGCCACTGCAGCCAAAGCCGGTGAATTCTCGATGCGTGCCTTTGAGAATGGCAAGCTGGATCTGGTACAGGCTGAAGCCATTGCCGATCTGATTGATGCGACCTCCCAAGCGGCTGCCCGGTCTGCAGTCCGTTCTCTACAAGGGGCATTCTCGACTAAGGTCAATACGGTATTAGAACAGCTGATTCATTTGCGTTTGCATGTCGAAGCGGCGATTGATTTTCCTGAAGAAGAAATCGACTTCCTGGCGGATGGCAAGATTTTAAATCTGCTGGATGGCGTGGCGAATGCCGTCACTCAGGTTCAGCAATCTGCACGTCAGGGTCAGTTACTGCGCGAAGGTCTACAAGTGGTGATTGCCGGTAAACCGAATGCAGGTAAATCTTCCTTGCTCAATGCCCTAGCAGGTAATGAACGTGCGATTGTGACCGATATTGCAGGGACAACCCGTGATGTATTGCATGAAAAGATCACATTGAATGGCCTGCCGATTACCCTGACCGATACTGCTGGTCTGCGGGAAACCGGCGATATCGTGGAAAAAGAAGGCATTCGCCGCGCGATTAAAGAAATTGAACAGGCCGATCTGCTGTTGCTGGTTTATGACCTGAGCCAAGGTGATGACCCATTACAACTCGCTCAAGAATATTTTGCCGAGCATCTCGAGCCAAAACGTCTGATCCTGATTGGGAATAAAGCCGATTTGACCGGTGCCGATGCTGTCATGGGGGATTTTAAGGGCTTCCGTCACATTACCGTTTCAGCCAAGCAAGAAACTGGCGTCCAGTCGCTCATAGATGCGATTACGGCGCATGCAGGCTTCCAGCCTGAAGAAGATACCTTTATTGCCCGTACCCGCCATTTAGACGCAATGAAGCGCACTCAGATGTACCTAGCTGAAGCCCGTGAGCAACTTGTAGTGTATAACGCAGGTGAACTGGTCGCAGAGTCTTTACGTCTGGCACAGAATGCGCTGGGCGAAATTACGGGTGACTTTAGTGCGGATGACCTGCTGGGCAAGATCTTTGGATCGTTCTGTATTGGAAAGTAATTTCAATTTAAGCCTATATTCCAGTAAATTCTAATAAGTTCCAATGATAATTAAATAGCATTAAGTTTTAATAGCTTAGTGCTTTTTTTATGTCTTTTTATTGTTCCAATATGTTCTATACGTTCATCTAGTGCTATGATTTTTTTAGTCACCTACTAGCTACGTGACAATAGAACCTTATTTTTATGCCTGAGTGACTAGAATAATGCCAAAGATAAACGGCTTGTTTTTCTCTACTGATAGAGAGATTCAAAACCTTAAACCACAGGACAAGCGATATTCAGTTAAAGACAAGCTGAATAATGGTCTGTTTATTGAGGTGAAGGAATCAGGCGTTAAGTCATGGCATTACCGTTATTCACTGGCAGGTAAGCAAGAACGGCTTGTTATAGGTCGTTATCCTGACTTGTCATTGAAGGATGCTAGACAGATCAGAGATGAATCCGCCTCATTGGTGGCTAAAGGTATTTCACCTAAACAAGATAAGGCAAAACCTAAAGGCATTTTGTTTAAGGACTACGGCGAACGCTATTTAAAAGAAGTCATTAAAAAAGACCGCAAAGACCCTTACAACATGGTTTTATGCCTGAGCAATGATATTTATCCAATGATGGGCCACATCCCATTAGATCAGGTCAGTATTGAAGATATACGCCGTACTATATGGCGCAAAAAAGAACAGGGATATGATGCAGCAGCTAACCAAGTCAGAGGCTTGTTAAAGCGCATGTTTGATTATGCTATGACGTTGGGCCTTGTACCTTATAACCCT
>NZ_DFDO01000153.1:0-10678 GCF_002367915.1 Acinetobacter sp. UBA3025 | reverse complement strand
CGCAGTATTTAAAGGACATCATCAAACCGGAAGTATTTGTGGTCAGTCCTTTATTGCGTGCGCAGGAAACTCTGGCGCATTTACAGCACTATTTTAAAGATGTGCCCGTGGTGATCTGTAATACTATCAAACCTGATGATGATGCCAAAGTTGCAGTGGAATGGTTGTCGCAACTGCCGTATGAGTCTATTGCGGTGGTTTGTCATATGAATGTAGTGGCGCATATTGCTTCCATTCTGCTGACTGAGTCTTTTCATCCGTTTCATTTGTCAGAAGCACGTATTTATGATCAGGCCGTGATTGCACCAGGTCTATCAACACAAGTTAAAAGTTTTATTCCAACAGTATAAAAAACCAATTAAAACGGTAGAACACAATCGATGTTGTATTTATGGATGCCGGAAGCCAATGGGGTTTGGCAATGGTCAAAGGGGGAGTTCTGGAACACTGCTGCAACACTTGAGCAGCTGATTCAGGATATTCAGGCCTATCATGGTGAAGAGGCGACGGTCTTTTTTCCAAGTCGTCATGTGCAAATTTTGCAGCAGACTTTGCCAAAGAGCCAATATAAAAAAATGGGCAATGATGGCATTAAATATCTGTTAGAAGAATATGTAGTACTGCCTGTCGATACCATGAAAGTGCTGCATCATTTTCAGCAGCCTGACCAGATCAGTATTCTGGGGATTGCAAATTCTACAGTTGAAACTTTGCAGCATGCCCTGAATTTGATTCCTGTTAAACTCGCTGCATTATTGCCAGACTTTCTGGTTTTGCCAGTGCCTGAACATGCGCAGCAGCGCGTTATTGCACAAATTGGTGGGCATTTTCTGGTACGTGAAGCTGAATATATCGGCCAGTCAGTGGATGATCTGAGCCTTTATCTGGATTTTCAGTCTAAAGATCTGGAATATCAGGTCAGCAATCTCAGCCCTGAACAAATGAGCAGTTTAGAAGCGGTAGCAACACGTGAACAATTAAACTCGTTCCAATATACGTTGCCAATGCTAAAAAAACCGAAACAGCATCCATTTAATATCCTGCCAAAGGGTAAATCGGATCATACTGTTTCCGGTTACTGGAAAGCCTGTGCGGCGGTTTTTCTTGGGATTTTAGTACTACAGTTTACTTATGATGCGGTGCGCTGGTATCAATATAAAAAAGTCGCCAATACCACTGCGATGCAGGCGATTGACCAGTTTAAATATTGGTTCGGACAAAATTATCCGGTCACTGAGCAGAATATTAAAAGTCAGTTTGAAGCCCAGCTTCGTCAAAGTCAGACTGCGGATACTCAGGCTTTGCAGCTCATTAGCCGAGTCGGGCCGGTGTTGATGCAAAACCAGATTGTGGCACAGCGTGTCAATTATGATCCGTCTGGATTGAGTCTGCAGTTACAGTCCAATTCATCTGAAAGTTTAAATACTTTGACCAAGCAACTGGGGCAGCAGGGCTTTAAAGTAGAATTGGGGAATATACAGGCGAATGGAACAGGCGCCGTAGGACTGGTGAAAATACAATAATGAAAGCTATTGAAACCTTACAGAACCGCATGGATCTGCAAATTGAAAAACTGACCGATTATCTGGATCGTTTGTCAGCACGTGAACGCATTCTGGTGATCTTTACAACGATCTTTGTGCTGGTGACCGCTATTGCAAGTGCACTCTGGGCGATGCATCAGGCAGCAGATACCCAGCAGAAACGTTTAAATGATCTAAAAGATACGCTGGTCTGGATGCAAAGCAATGCTGTTACTATGAAGCCGGCAGGAGACTTGCAATTAGATGCAGCAGAAAAAGTGCAGCGTATTGCTCAGCAACAAGGGCTGTCGGTCGCATCACAGCAAATGGATGGAAAAATTCAGTTGATGCTGTCTCATGAAAATTATTCTGTGCTGGCCAACTTCCTGACACAGTTGGCACAAATGGGGCTAAGTATCGAGAAAATGGAACTAAATAATGAAGCAGGGCAGATTAAATTAACAGCGACTGTGCAATAACTGGTAAAAATAAAGATTTGCAAAGCATGGTTTTTTTGTCAGCCTATGCCTATAATATGCCGACTTAAAAAGCAGTAGACTTTTCTAGATATGTTGTATTCTCTAGCCCGCCCTTTGTTGTTTTCTTTAGCACCAGAGCGTGCACATGAGCTGACACTATCACTATTAAAATCATCCCATAAAATGGGCATGATACGTCAAAATGTTGCTGTGAAACCTGTGACCTGTATGGGAATTGAATTTCCTAATCCGGTCGGTCTTGCAGCAGGGTTAGATAAAAATGGTGCCTATATTGATGCCTTGGCCAGTCAAGGCTTTGGTTTTATTGAAATTGGTACCATTACTCCACGCCCGCAACCTGGTAATCCTCATCCGCGTTTATTCCGTCTTCTGAAAGCCAAAGCGATTATTAACCGTATGGGTTTTAATAATGATGGTGTGGACAAACTGATTGAAAATGTTAAAGCTGCAAAATTTAAAGGTGTGCTGGGAATCAATATCGGTAAAAACGCTGATACTCCGGTAGAAAAAGCAGTAGATGATTACCTTATTTGTTTAGAAAAAGTCTATAATTATGCTTCCTACATAACCGTTAATATTTCTTCTCCAAATACTAAGAACCTGCGCAGTTTACAAAGTGGCGATGCACTGACTGAATTGCTGGAAACGCTGAAGAATCGTCAGCTGGAACTGGCTCAGGAACATCAGCATTACGTTCCTCTGGTATTAAAAGTTGCACCGGATCTTGAAGCTGAAGATATTGCCTTTATTGCCAAGCAGTTATTGCAATACAAGATTGATGGTCTGATCGTGACCAATACCACATTGTCACGTGAAGGTGTGGAAGGTCTGGAGCATGCAGAAGAAGCGGGCGGTTTATCAGGCGCGCCAGTCTTTGAGAAAAGCACGGCATGTCTGGCTGCATTTGCAGAGGAATTAAAGGGACAAATTCCATTGATTGGTGTGGGTGGTATTCTTTCAGGTGCGGATGCGCTGGCCAAGAAAAAAGCTGGTGCAAGCCTTGTACAAGTCTATAGTGGCCTCATATATACTGGGCCGGAACTGGTTAAAGACTGTGTAGCCGCGCTTTAAATCCTATGAATGCCATTGATATCTTTCTACTGATTATCTTGCTCATTGGAGGGCTCAACGGTTTGCGCCAAGGATTTATTAAAGCCTTTGCGAACTTAGTGGGATGGATTTTTGCCTTGATTATTGCGGCGAAATATTCAACACTACTTGCGCCCTCAATGGTTGCTCTCAGTACAGATCCAGTGGTACAGAAGATTGCAGCCTTTGCCTTTATCGTTCTGATGATTGTGGTACTCACCTGGATTGTCACCTTTCTGCTCAACCGCATATTAAAAACCCTGAAACTTGGTCCGCTGAATCGTCTTGCGGGGGGTGTTTTCGGCAGCCTGAAAGGTTTGCTGATTGTCCTGATTACCATGCAGGGGATTGGCCCTTGGGTGGAAAGTTCGCCGCACTGGAAGCAGTCCAAATTTATACAGGTCTTATTGCCATATGCGCCTTGGGCAACAGAGCTCTCCAAAGAAGCCGCAAATGGCGCCCTGCAACATATCAAGTCTGAAGGGGCACAGAAACCTTCAGATTCCTCATCTGAACCGGCATCCAAGGCCAAGAGTTCAGATGCGTCAACGAATAATCCTTTTTATTAATCCTAGCTTGTCTGCGAGGTTGCTATGTGTGGAGTAGTTGGTATAGCTGGTAAATCACCTGTTAACCAAATGTTGTTTGATGCATTAACGATGTTACAACATCGTGGACAAGATGCAGCTGGGATTGTGACTTGTCAGGAAGGCCGCCTGTTCCTGCGTAAAGATGTCGGTATGGTCCGTGATGTATTCCATACCCGTCATATGCGTGCTTTACAGGGTAATTATGGTATTGGTCATGTGCGTTACCCAACGGCGGGTACTTCAAGCAGTGCCGAAGCGCAACCATTCTACGTAAACTCACCTTATGGGATTACGCTGGCGCATAACGGTAACCTGACCAATGCTGAAGAAATTCATGACGACCTGTTTAAAACTGACCTGCGTCACATGAATACTGATTCAGATTCAGAAGTGCTACTAAACGTACTGGCGCACGAATTACAAAAACGTGGCAAGCTGGTACCAACATCTGAAGATATTTTCCAGGCTGTGACGCGTGTCCATGAACGTTGCAAAGGTGGTTATGCTGTTGTTGCGATGATTACTGGTCAAGGTCTGGTAGGCTTCCGTGATCCAAACGGTATCCGTCCATTAATTTATGGTTCGCGCGAAACAGAAAATGGTATGGAATATATCATTGCTTCTGAATCTGTAGCGATTACTGCGCTAGGCTTTAAGGTTGAGCGTGATATCGAACCGGGTGAAGCGGTTTTCATTGATTCTGACGGTAATTTCTTTACCCAGCAATGTGCAGCAAATCCAGAATACCGTCCATGTATTTTTGAATATGTGTACTTTGCCCGTCCAGATGCAACCATTGATGGGATCTCTGTGTATAAAGCCCGTCTGAAAATGGGTGAGAAGCTGGCACAAAAAATTCTGCGCGAGTGGGGCGATGAGCACGACATCGACGTGGTGATTCCAATTCCGGATACTTCACGTACTTCTGCACTTGAACTGGCTAATATGCTAGGCGTGAAATTCCGTGAAGGTTTCATGAAAAACCGTTATATCGGCCGTACCTTCATCATGCCAGGTCAGCAACTGCGTAAAAAATCAGTACGTCAAAAACTGAACCCGGTTGAGCTCGAGTTCCAGGGCAAAAACGTTCTACTAGTCGATGACTCGATTGTGCGTGGTACGACTTGTAATGAAATTATTCAGATGGCACGTGATGCGGGTGCGAAAAAAGTATTCTTCGCTTCTGCGGCACCTATGGTGAAATATCCAAACGTATACGGTATTGATATGCCGGCGAAATCTGAACTGATCGCTTCTGAACGCAGTGTAGAAGAAATCCGTGAAATCATTGGTGCTGACCGTCTGATTTTCCAGGATCTGGAAGACCTGAAAGATGCAGTACGTACCAAAAAAGTTCCTCATTTGCGTGAATTTGACTGTTCTGTATTTGATGGTGTGTATGTCGCAGGTGGAATCAATGCTGAATACCTCGATCAATTAGAGCAAAAACGCAGTGATGGCGCCAAAAAAGGCGACAATTTTATTGATGTGAATATTGATGCAGCATCAGTTGACCTGACCGGTGTACGCGAAGTCTAAGCAATTAAAATCATGATGAAAAAGCGGGAATTTCCCGCTTTTTTGTTTTATGATGAGCCCAAGGAAAGACCAGATCAGTTAGGGTGGTAGATTGAAAAGCGTAGGATATGCTTTGGTCAAAAACAAGAATATGCTATTGCTAGCCAGCTTTTGTCTGATTGCGATACTATTAACAGTTCTGATTATCAATACAGTGGTTGGCCTGTTTGTTTTCTATGCTGATCCTGGCCAGTCGATATGGTGGCATGTCCTTAGTCCTTATCTGGTAGCACTGGTTTTGTTCTTGATGATTATTTCGGTCATCTATGAATTTTATACGTTTCGTGCCGGCGGCTATTCTTTAGCCCAGCAAATGGGCGCGCGTCGACTGAACCAAATGGAAAGTATTCCGGAAGAAAGTGCTGCACTACGGATCAATACTCAACTGGCAGATACGTTCCTGATTGAACCGCCAGCTATGTATGTCCTGCCGAATGAAGTGGGGGTCAATGCATTAACAGCGGGTTTTAGTCCACGTGATACTGCTATTATTCTGACTTGGGGTGCATTACAAACTCTTGATGAAATTGAACTTTATGGCTTGCTCAGTCATGAATTTAACAAGATTCTATCTGGTGAAACAGCTGAAAATACCCGCCTGAAAATTCTATATAGCAGTCTGACCACTTTTAGCCAGTGGGGCAGCAAGATTGCGAAGTTGGGGTTTTATCGAAATGATGTACCTCGCGAAAATAAGTTTGAAACTTTCTATGTTTCAATCGGAGCAGTCATCTGGTTGATTGGCAGCTTGGGTATTTTGATCACGCGTTTTATTAAATATATTTCATTGGGCGGACGTACCTATAAAAATGATCAGAAAACCCGACGCCTGATTCAGAATGATGCCAATATTCAGACTTTATTGCGCATTCATGTGCATCATTCAGGTTCACAGATTTATAGTGAATATGCCGAATCCATTTCGCATATGTGTTTTGCCAATTCTTTAAGTCCACAGAACTGGTTGAATATTCATCCGAATATTAATCAGCGTATTTATGAATTAAATCCTGCCTTGATTCAAGATCTGCAGCTTGAAAATCTGAAGAAATTAAAAAATCAGCCTTTGTTTAGTCTGTTCCGTTCACTCGAAGATGTCGTGCCTGAAAGCACAGCAGTCTGGGAATCCCCACAGCCTTTGCCTTTATTGCGTTTGTCCCCAATTAGCTTCGCCATTAAAGATGCCATCAAGCCATTGAATCCTGAACTACGTGCCAATATGCCGCGTCCGGAACTGATTGAGCGTGCTTTGCAAACTTCGACCGGTTCACGTGAGGTGATGGTCGCGATTCTGATGATCCGGCAATATCGTGAGTTTATTCCAACCGAGGCAGAAGTCAGTCGTGCGATTATTGATTCATTATTAAATCTGGATGGACGGGTACATATCTCGATTTTCCAGCAAGCCTGTAAAAATATTGGTGGAATGCCAACCACGGTGGCACGGCAGTTTTTAATGAAGCTGGCAAGGATTATTCAGGAAGATGGTGAAATCGGTTTGCTGGATGCCTTATTGCTAGAACGGGTGAAGTATGAACTGAATTTGCTGCCGATGCATACACCGACGTCTTTAGATGAAGTCAAACCACAGATTGTACGTCTGATTGATGCCTTGCTGCATGTGCAGCAGATTAACAGCGATAATCAGCTAGAGGTTCGGGAAAAGATTTTAAATCGTATTCTTAGCCCAAGAGAACTTGATCTGTATAGTGAAATCTCAGATGAGCCGATTGATTTGGCTGAGATTTTAAATGATATTGCAGGATTGTTATTGCGTGATCGTCTGAGCATGTTAGGAATTGCAGAAGTTTGCCTGTGGAGCGACCGGATCATGACTCAGGATGAGCTGGATGTGATGGAGCTTTTATACTGGCGCTTGGGCTTTGAATCCAATGAAATTACCCAGCAAATGCTTAAGAAAAACAGCTTGATGATTATCTAGTATTTTTAAATTAATAAGATGTATTTAAGTCCAGTCTTTCAAGAACTGATCTATAAACAAACTTGCAGTAGAAAAAAAGTAATCTTATAAACTGATTTCTATTTTGAGTTAAAATGACTCAAGATAGAGAGTGAAAAGCTGGAAATAGTTCGGCAAAGAAAAGCGAATCCCGTTAAAATGTTCAACCTGAAATAGGTGATGAAGAAAAGATGATTGGGCATCAGCGTGACATACTGGCAACATTAGGAATCGATATCTGGATTCCCAAGGGCGACGTATGTCAGCAACATCAGGTTTCGATCTGGCGTGATCAGGCCCCAGCAGAATTGCATAGCGAAATCATCCTGCCACAACCGACTCAGATTGCTCCGGTAGCAAAAGCTCCTTTAGTCGCGCCTGAGCCTGTTACAGTTGAAGCAAAAGCTGAAGTTAAAAGTGAAGCATCAGTAGTTATTGCACCTATTCAGGAACAGCGGGAAATTTTGCATATTCCGCCATTTAACTTGCAGGCTTTAAGCTTGGAACATTGCACGATTGTCATCGATGCCACAGAAATGACCGAGCAAACCCAGCTTTTATGGACCAATATCCAGCGTGCTCTACACAGTGAATTTTATGAACTGAACTGGCCATTTCCGTGGGTGAATCTGCAAGATGGCCGGGGTGTTGAATCTTATATTCAAGGTTTTCTGGACATGATGAGCTTGGAAAAAAATATCATTTCACTTGGCTCTATTCCGCATGTGACACATAATAAAATGATTCAACTGGCATCTTTACAGGAAATGCTGGATCAGCCAATACATAAAAAACGCTTATGGCAGTTTATGCAAAACAGGCCAGCGAACTCAGAATAATATTGATGTGGAATAGGGACATATGAAACAAAAAGTGATTGTATTTAGCCAGATCGATCAGGATGTCCAGAAAAAACTCGAACAAAATTTTAATGTAGTAACTTTACAGCCGAAACTGGGCAATGTACATGAACAGTTGCTGGAACATGTGCGCGATGCCGATGGCATGATTGGGGCAGGCCGACTGCTCAATCGCGATAATCTGGCACCAGCAACCCGACTTAAAATCATTTCTAGTGTCAGTGTAGGGTATGACAACTATGAAGTTGATTATCTGAATGAAAAAAATATCTATCTGACCAATACTCCACATGTCTTGACTGAAACCACGGCAGATCTGGGATTCACACTGTTAATGGCAGCTGCACGCAAAGTGGCTTATCTGGATCACTGGACCAAACAGGGACAATGGCACCGCACGACACGTGAAGCACAGTTTGGTATGGATATTTTCGGAAAAACGCTGGGGATAATCGGACTAGGGCATATTGGGGCAGCAGTTGCACGCCGTGGGTTTTACGGTTTCAATATGAATATCCTTTACCATAATCGCCATGAAAAACCGGAATTGGCTCAAGGGCTCAGTGCACAGTATTGTTCTCTGAAGGAGCTTTTGCAGCGCTCAGATTTCGTGGTGGTTACCGTGGATTTAAATGCTGAATCAAAAGCTTTGATTGGAGCAGAACAACTGGCACAAATGCAGCCACATGCGGTGTTGGTTTGTATCTCCCGTGGGCCTGTGATTGATGAGCAGGCTTTGATCGAAGCTTTAAAAGCCAACCAAATCTTTGCTGCGGGTCTGGATGTTTATGAGAAAGAGCCTTTAAAAGAATCAGAATTATTTGAACTAGATAATGTCATTACCTTGCCCCATGTCGGTTCGGCCACAGTGGCGACACGTCGAAAAATGGCTGAGCTGGCTTATCAGAATCTGGTTGATGTACTTGAAGGGCGGGTGCCACGCTATGTGGTGAATCCTCAAGTGATTGGTTCATCTAAGTAATATTAAATAACATTTCCCTGCATCTATGCTCATTTTTCGATGCTATATTCGAGACAGGTTGAAACTGAATTTTAGAGATTTTTCATTGAAACGTTTGGTATTGGCGTGCGGGTTAGGTCTGTGTGCAGCAGCAGGACATAGTGATAATGATTATTTTAATCAGCCTGCTGCACAATTTTCTGTACCGGATATTGGTGCGGGCGTCGGATTGATCGATCAGCAAAAAGAACAAATGATCGGTGAGAAGGTCTATCGTCAAGTCCAGAAACAAATGCCTGTGATTCAGAATCCATGGCTTGAAGATCAGTTACTTTCCATATTCTCTCAAATTCTCAGTCAGACCAAATTACAGCAGCCGATTGGGTTAATGGTAATCAATGATCCGCAAATTAATGCTTTTGCAGTACCCGGCGGATTATTTGCTTTAAATGCTGGCCTGATTAATTCAGCCCGGAATACAGACGAAGTGGCAGGGGTGATGGCACATGAAATTGCACATGTTACACAACGTCATTACAGTCGTTCGCAAGAAACCTTTAAAGGACAAGGGTTATTAGCCTTAGCAGGGATTCTGGTGGGGGCATTAGTCGCTTCACAGGCAGATGGTGATGCAGGTGCAGCAGTGATGATGGGTTCTCAAGCAGCACTACTGGATCAGCAATTGACTTATAGCCGTAATCAGGAACGTGAGGCGGACCGGATCGGGATGCAATATATGTATGCTGCCGGCTATAGTCCGCACAGTATGGCGGATTTCTTTGAAGTGATGCATCGGTCCACTAGCCGTTTAAGCTTTATGCCAGATTTCTGGCTGACGCATCCTTTAACTACTGAGCGTATGAGTGAAGCGCGTTTGCGTGCCAATCAGTTGCCTGCGGTTAAGCGTAATTTAAATGATCAGGATTTTGAAATCATTAAATGGTATACACGGGTACTGTCACGTCAGACTACTGAACAACAGCTCAACTTAATGGTGCAACGTAATGATTTTCCTGGTCAGCTGGCTTTAACGGCTTATCAGCTTCAACAGGGAGATTTTCAGGCGGCACAAACCGCACTGGATCAAGCCAAAAAGCACAATAAAATGCATCCTTTGCAGGTGTTATTTCAGACTGATATTTATCTGGGGCAAAATCAGCTGGATAATGCGCTAAAAAGCATTAGTTCAGCCGCACGGATCATGCCGGAAAACCGTGCTTTAAATTATAAATATGCTGAAACCCTGATTCGTGCTAAACAGCCTGATCAGGCCAGAACGATTGTGCAGCGCTTTTTAAATAGCAATACCCGTGATGTTAGTGGCTGGAGATTAATGCAACTGGCAGCGAATGCAGCACCTGATTCATCGATAAAAGCCGCGAATGTCTTGCGTTATCGGGCTGAAGTGGAGTACTGGTCAGGCTATGAGGAAACTGCGATTAAGTCCTTAATACATGCTCAACGCATCAGCAAAGGCAATCAGTCTTTATCGGCAACGATTGGCCAGCGTTTAAAACAGATGCAGCAAACGCGACAGTTTAAAATTTAAGTCTATTTTTCTAATGATTTCTAGCTTCAGTAGATATAGCCGAAGTTCACTAAATCACGCTACAATCC
>NZ_DFDO01000051.1:0-8040 GCF_002367915.1 Acinetobacter sp. UBA3025 | reverse complement strand
CCGACCGCCGCCCCATAAAGAAGCACACTTGTTCCTCCTAATTCTGCAATAATTAAACCTAACATTGCCAAAGTCATAAGTACACCCGGTAACTGAAATTTACCCAGTTGATGCGGTCGCTTAAACTGATTAATGGTATCTTTCAAAAACCCATGCAAGATATACGCACCAATCGAGAAACTGAAAAAGAGAACATTGATCAATACACAGATCAAATTAATCTGCGAAGATAGTGCTGAATAATAAGCCAATACCGCCAGAATCAATGTCGCAGGGGCATAAAGCAGACTGCTGCGATGCGCAATATCCACATAATAATGCGCCCGTGAATTGACAGACTGGCGGATTTGCCAATATTTCCATACCCCGGTTAACATCCCCATCCATAAGAATATTCCACTAAAAATAATCGCGATCTTTACTGCCGGATCAAGTTCGATTCCCTGCATATTTTCATTCCGTTTTTATCATCGTACTGACTTTTTAGTCATTGTTTTAACAAGTTTCTTTGAAGAAGTCAGGTAAATTTAAGCATTCATTCTGATTCAAAAATATAGTGTAGCCCATGTCTGAATTCGAAACATTGACTCTAAAGTGCCAGGATGGCTATCAATTAAGTGCACGTTTTTATCCAGTCACTGAGACTGAAAGTAAGAAATCTCCCATATTAATTTGTCCTGCGACTGGCATTACCAAACAGTTTTATCATATTTTTAGCTGTTGGCTGCAAGCTCAGGGTTATGCCGTAATGGTATTTGATTTTCGAGGTATTGGGGAATCTTTAAAAGGTTCGGTTAAGCAGTCTAAAGCCAGTATTGTGCAATGGGGACAACTGGACATTCCGGCTGCGATAGATGCGCTATTAGCTAAAACTCAGGCAGCAAAGGTCATCTTACTTGGTCATAGTGCTGGTGGACAGCTGCTGGGTATTGTCCCAAACTATGCCAAAGTGGAAAAAGTCGTGGCAATTGCCGGATCGACTGGTCATGTTAAAGGTTTAAGGGGTCGCACTAAATTACTAGCGCCAGTGATGTTCAATATCATTTTTCCATTGGCACGTATCACTAAAGGCTATGGCCCAACCCAAGCGATTGGTATGGGTGAAAACCTGCCAAAAGATGTGGCACGTGAATGGGCAGAATTTTGTAGTAAACCGGGTTATGTCATCAATGCGATTGGTAAAAAGATCTCACCGGCACATGACTATCATGCCCAGATCACCTGCCCGATCACATCAATCTGGGCTTCAGATGATGAAATTGCCACTCAAGCAAATGTCAAAGACTTGCTGCGCTTATATCCAAAAGCAGCCACAGAAATGATTGAGCTAAAACCCCAAGAATATGGTCATAAAGGGATTGGCCATATGCTGATGTTCAAGAAGTCGCATCAAAACTTATGGCCAGTCATTGAGCAACAGTTATCTGCCTAAAGATGATTTAAATGGTTATTTGCAGGTTAATGTGCTTTAATACGCTCAGTATGAGATGAGCCTCTTACAGTATGTGCCTCAGATGTGCATACGACTAGCCCCTAACCATGGGGCTTTTTCATGTCTATATGATTTTAAAGTCGTATTAAAATTTAACCGAAAAATGCAATGATGCTCTGAATCACCACAGCATTCACAATATCAATAAAAAATGCACCACACAGCGGTACGATCAAAAATGCTTTATGTGATGGACCATAACTATTGGTGACCGCCTGAATATTGGCAATCGCAGTTGGAGTTGCTCCCATACCAAAACCACAATGCCCTGCTACCAGTACGGCTGCATCGTAATTTTTTCCCATGATTCTAAAGGTCACAATTGCGGTAAATAAAATCAGTACCGCTGTCTGCGCAAACAAAATGGTAATGAGCGGGCCTGCCAAATCGGCCAGCAACCAGAGTTGCAGTGACAGTAAAGCCATAGATAAATACAGGGACAATGACGCGTTGCCAAATACATCAATGGCACGGTCGAAAATATCAACTTTCAGTACATGCTCTAGGAAGTTACGTACAATCACCCCTGTCCCTAAGGCCCAGACAAAGGTCGGCAGTTCGAACCATCGTCCTTGACTAATCTCTGTCATTTCATTCGCAACAAAAATACATAGTGCAAACATCCCCAAAGTCGACACTGCATTACTGGCTGTAATCAACCGGGTTTTCTTTGGATATTCGAAGGGTGCGGTGTTGATGCTAGTATCGAGTTGTTGTTCATTGGTCTCTTGCGCTACTGTCTCTGCCAATTGATTGCGTTTAATCAGGAATTTGGCAACCGGACCACCCACAAGCCCACCAATAATCAAACCAAAAGTAGCACTGGCCATACCAAGAACAATTGCCCCTTGGATTCCATATTGAGTTTCAAGCACTTCACCCCAAGCACCGGCAGTACCATGACCCCCTGTTAAAGTAACAGAACCAACAATCAAACCAATCAATGGATCAAGCCCAAGTGCTGTGGCTAAGCTCATGCCAACCGCATTTTGTACAACTACGAATAGAATGACGCAGACCAGAAAGATCAGAAGCGATTTCCCGCCTTCTTTGAGCTTGGTAAAGTCTGCACTTAAACCCACAGAGGTAAAGAACATCAGCATCAGAATGGTTTGAATTTCTGAGTCAAATGTGGCACTGATATTAAAAAATTTATAGAGAATAAAAGCTGTAATCGCTGCGATTAGACCACCGATTACAGGTTCAGGTAAGTTATAGTTTCTAAAGAAGCCAATTTTACTAACAAGATACCGCCCAATAAACAGAAAAAAAACCGCAATCACCAAGGTGCCAAAGGCATCGATTTCATAATTCATAACATTCCCTATTGGCTTTATTTCTATTCAGTTTTAGGAAAATAGTATGAAAAATCAATTTTAGAAATGTTATGCAAGTTATTGTTTCTAGTAATTGTTTAATTTACAGCCCAAATCGATGCAATCAATGCGATGGAATATCATAAACCCAGTTTTTCGCTTGCTGGTCTGTGGTGGTTTCACAGACATAGTAATCATGATCCCAAGCGTCTTGATGGAAGATTTCTTTTTTAGTGTAAGTTACTTGTTTGCCATTTTCGACACAGATAAAACTGTCGCCTTGATCTTTGACTTGGGTTCCATTGAGAAACCCACCAATACAGAGGAATCGGGATTGTTTGGGCATTGATTACTTCAACTTCTTTGCACTTTTAAATCATCAGGTAAATTATTATAAATTTTTCTAGTTGTCATTGTTATTTTTTGAATATTGACGATATCATCATTGATTTTTTCACCACTAACAAAACTGCGTAATGAGATTAAAGTTTTCTCATAAAAATAGTCGTGCCAAATAAACATATACTCGTCACCATATTTCTCAAATGAACTTTTAGTACTTGGTAAGTCTTTAATTATTAGTTCAACAAGCTCTTTATCTTCTTTTTTTAAAAATTCTGTGGTTTTGTCTTTAAAAGCCGCTATTAATGTTATTGCAGTAACTGTTATTCCCTGAAAAATACGCAAACTATTTAAACTTTGATGATCTAAATAAAGGTCTATAAAATCACTATTTAAGTCTTTAATTTCTTTTAAAATATTTTCAATGTTGCAGTCACGGTATAGCTGCTCACTAACCCCTTGTAATTCTAATTCTCTTTTTTCAGCATATACTTTTTTAAAATTAATTCTTATTAGTATTTGAATCAGGAAATTTGTTTTATTAAATACTTTTATTAATTTTAGACAATCTTCCGCAGCAATTAATTGCTTATCATTTCTTACTTTTGAACGATTTGTTTCTAAATCAGTTAAATAATTACTTATTAATGCTATATGACTGTCTTTTTCTCTTATTTTTTGTCGAAATTCTTCCATTTCTTTTTCAAATTTAATATTAATTTTCTTTTCGTAGTACTTAAAAATAATATCTTTAGACAAATATCCAATGCCAACAAGCAAACTTGTAGAACCTAATGTACTAAAAAACCAAACTGATAAATTTGATAATTCCATTAATAATTATTCTCAAAAAAATAAGGGCTGATTACTCAGCCCTTATCTTAAACTACTTATTGCTTAATTTTCAAAGTAAATCATAGATTTACCCTTGCGCTCGGGAAAAGCCTTTCGACTTTTCTCCTCCTCGCTCATTAAGCTAATTGAGCAGCAGCAATTTTCTTAGTATCAATGTCTTTAGCAGCATCTGTATACTCGCTCATCTTGTCGAAGTTCAAGTATTGATAGATGTCAGCAGACATGCTGTCGATTTGAGCAGCGTACTGTTGGTATTCTTCTGGAGAAGGTAATTTACCCAATACAGCAGCAACAGAAGCAAGCTCAGCAGATGCTAGGTAAACGTTAGCACCTTGACCTAGACGGTTCGGGAAATTACGAGTAGATGTAGACACACAAGTAGTGTTTGGAGCTACACGTGCTTGGTTACCCATACATAATGAACAGCCTGGCATTTCAGTACGAGCGCCCGCTTTACCATAAGTATTGTAGAAACCTTCTTCCATCAATTGGTGTTCGTCCATACGAGTTGGTGGAGCCAACCATAGACGAGTAGATAAAGAACCACCAGGTACTTTGTCTAGAAGTTTACCAGCTGCACGGAAGTGACCGATGTTAGTCATACAAGAACCGATGAATACTTCATCAATTTTCACGCCTTGAACGTCAGAAAGAAGTTTCGCATCATCTGGGTCGTTCGGGCAGCAAAGAACTGGTTCTGTGATTGTAGAAAGGTCGATTTCATACACTTTAGTGTATTCAGCATCAGCATCAGCTTTAAGAAGTGATGGATTTTCCAACCATTTTTCCATGTTCTCAACACGGCGTGCCATAGTACGAGCATCGCCATAGCCTTGTGAAATCATCCACTTCAGCATAGTGATGTTAGAACGCAGGTATTCAGCAACTTTCTCTTCAGAAAGCGTGATCGCACAACCAGCCGCAGAACGTTCAGCAGAAGCATCAGAAAGTTCGAATGCTTGCTCAACAGTCAGGTCAGTTTCCATTTCTGTCAGGTCGATCTCAAGGATACGGCCAGAAAAGATGTTTTTCTTACCTTTCTTCTCTACAGTCAGGTCACCTTCTTGGATCGCTACGTAAGGAATTGCATGTACTAGGTCACGAAGCGTGATACCAGGCTGCATTTTACCTTTGAACTTCACAAGAACAGACTCTGGCATATCAAGTGGCATAACACCAGTTGCTGCAGCGAATGCTACAAGACCAGAACCCGCTGGGAATGAAATACCAATTGGGAAACGAGTATGTGAGTCACCACCAGTACCAACAGTATCTGGAAGAAGCATACGGTTTAACCAAGAGTGGATAATACCGTCACCTGGACGTAGAGAAACACCACCACGGTTCATGATGAAATCAGGAAGCGTGTGTTGCATTTGAACGTCAACTGGTTTTGGATACGCAGCTGTGTGACAGAAAGATTGCATTACCAAGTCAGCAGAGAAGCCTAGGCAAGCCAAGTCTTTCAGTTCGTCACGAGTCATAGGACCAGTTGTATCTTGAGAACCAACAGTGGTCATACGTGGTTCACAGTAAGTACCTGGACGGATACCTTGACCTTCAGGAAGACCACAAGCGCGACCAACCATCTTCTGAGCAAGGGTGAAGCCTTTGCCAGTGTCAGCAGGTTGTACTGGAGTACGGAACAGAGTTGAAGGCTCAAGACCAAGCTCTTCACGTGCTTTAGTTGTCAAACCACGACCAATGATCAGGTTAATACGACCACCCGCACGAACTTCGTCTAGAAGTACTGGAGTTTTAAGATCAGCTTCAGCGATTTGAGCACCGTCTTTGAACGCAGTTACTTTAGCAGCAGCCTTGTCGATTTTAAGAGTGATTTCATCACCCATGTTCATGTTTGCTACGTCGATTTCAACTGGTAACGCACCAGCGTCTTCCATAGTGTTGAAGAAAATCGGAGCAATTTTAGAACCTAAGCAGTAACCGCCTTCTTTCTTGTTAGGAATGTGAGCGATTTCGTCACCGAAGAACCAAAGTACAGAGTTAGTTGCAGATTTACGAGAAGAACCTGTACCAACAACGTCACCTACGTAAGCAACTTTGTTGCCTTTCGCGATGAGGTCTTTAATTTGGTTTAATGGACCAACTTCACCAGGAACTTCTGGGTTGATGCCATCACGTTCGTTTTTCAGCATTGCATTTGCGTGCAATGGAATGTCTGGACGGCTCCAAGCGTCTTGTGCTGGAGACAAGTCATCAGTGTTAGTTTCGCCAGTTACTTTGAAAACTGTCAGTTTGATTTCTTCTGGAACGTCTGCACGGTTTGTGAACCATTCAGCGTCAGCCCATGATTGAAGAACAGCTTTTGCATTTGCATTACCTGCGCGTGCTTTATCAGCTACGTCATGGAACGCATCAAATACAAGAAGCGTTTTTTTCAAAGCTTCAGCAGCAAGACCACCAAGCTCTGCGTCTTCTAGAAGTTCAACTAAAGGAGCAACGTTATAACCACCAAGCATAGTGCCCAGTAAGTAAACCGCACGTTCTTTAGAAACTAGTGGAGAAGTCGCTTCGCCTTTTGCCAATGCAGCTAAGAACGCAGCTTTTACGTATGCAGCTTGGTCAACACCCGCTGGAACACGGTTTTCAAGCAAGTCAACTAAGTATGCTTCTTCACCAGCTGGGGGATTTTTTAATAATTCAACTAATGCAGCAGTTTGAGCATCATCAAGTGGCTTCGGTGGGACTCCGAGTGCGGCACGTTCTTCAACGTGTTGGCGGTAAGCTTCTAGCACGGTGTTATTCCTCTTTTTTAAAAAATTACCTGTGAATTCCTGCTTTATAAAAGCTTCACAAATAATATGGACTCTAAAATTTTACTAAAATTCCAGTTAAAAGTTAATGCAAGTACAGTGTTTCTTTGTGATGCTCATTATTTTATAACTAAATGATGCTTATAAAGATCATTCAATAATCAAATCATCATCGCCTTGCATAATTTAAGTACAGATATGGCAACTTTTAACCAAATTCGACACATAAAAAAGGCAACATCAATGTTGCCTAATTTACTTAGAAAAAGATACTCCACCTTAGTGGACTGTCGTCGAGTTCAAATATTGCTGAAAAGCGTCCCGACAACCCTCAAATTTTAATTCACATTGATCTTCATAGGTCTGACTGTGATTGTTGCTGGCAAAGGAAATCTCGACCAAACAGCGTTTTTTGTCCTGCACCAAGATCTGCTTAATCACGACCTTGTCTCCTACACTCAGAACATAGCGTCCGCTACCGATAATCGCCAATCCTTTTTCATCTTCTAACAGCAGATCTGAGTGATATAAATATTTCACGACGTCCATATTATTGTTCTCCTAAAGGCTTTGGAGTTAAATTCATTATTCAATATAAAGATAAGCATTTCTATATTTTAGATTTAGCAATTGTCACAAATTATATTTAATATTGCTTAGGCTATTTTTATTATTAGAAGAATATTCTTATACCTATAAACCACTATTTAATTTGAATGAAGATTCCTTAGTTTGCTTCATTCAAATATAAAAAACCGTTCCTTAGAACGGTTTGTAATCTGGCATTTTATCATGCGGTGTAGCGATACATTTTTCAGTAAATTCAGCGCGGACTTTCTCACGGGCTACATCTACATCGGTCTTAATTTCCTGTTCCGGAAGTGCATAGACTTCATCGATAATATTCAGGATAAAACCGCGAGTGATGTCATCATCGATCTTGTTGGCATGCTCAACAGCCTTTTCTTTCTCGATCGCATTCTGACGATCCAGCATAATGGTCCGTGCAGCATTCCCCACACTACGACAATAGCCATGCCACTGCTCTTCAGGGGTTAAAGGTTTTTTCTCTGCACAGCCGACCAGAGCAACCATCAGCGATAAAGCAAATAACTTTTTCATGAATTTCTCCTTCCGAGAAGCACTATAAGAGATCAGCACAGATTTGTCATTTAAAATGAAATTTCTACCTATTCTTATTGATACTGCCTGCTCGAAAGTAGCATTTCATATCTTAACCACAGCTGGCCTGAACTACTTT
>NZ_DFDO01000093.1:0-32786 GCF_002367915.1 Acinetobacter sp. UBA3025 | reverse complement strand
TAGGTTTTAATTCTTCCATCTGTAAACATGATATGTGTCCCTAGATCATTCAACAGATGCGTAGTTTATATGGAAGGGATTAAAGGATATTGTTGAGCTTTGGTGGGTATTTTATTGTTTTCGCAACATTCTATAAGCTTTAGATTACACAAGATTCCTATAACTTACATAAACTTATAAATCAAATAAAAAAGAGGCTTTAAAGCCTCCTTTTAAATGTATTTTTCAGGCAAATATTAACGCTTTAAATTCGACAATAGTGCTGATGTAATCGAAGTATTGACTGCTACCGCTTTGGCTTTTTTGGCTTTCTTCGATTTATCTTCTACACGTTCAATTTTAATGGCTTTATAGCGATCCCCATTCTGGACCACATTGAATTTTACCCGGTCATTGCGCTTCGGTTCACCTGAATCGGCGGGGAAATCCGAGATATGAAAAAATACCTCACCTTCAGGTGAAGAAATAAAACCAAATCCTTTTTCTGGATTGTACTGTTTTACTTTTCCTTGGTATTGCTCGGAAGTCATAAACGTCCCCTTCTCTGTATCTGTCAGTATTCAGTATATAAAAAAGAGGCTGTAAAAGCCCCTTTTCTGTTCATTTTCAAAAATATTAGTCTTTTTGAACTGAACCAAAAATCTTGTCACCCGCATCGCCCAAACCTGGAACGATGTAACCATTTTCATTCAAGCCATGGTCAATCGCCGCAGTGAAAATCACCACATCTGGATGAGCTTCTTCAACACGTTTAATGCCTTCAGGGGCTGCGACCAATACCATCACACGAATATCTTTACAGCCGCTGGCTTTCAATACGTCAATCGCAGCAACCAGAGAAGAACCAGTCGCCAGCATTGGATCAATGATCATCGCAAGACGGTTTTGTACGTCTGGAACCAGTTTTTTATAGTAAGTACGTGCCTGTAGGGTTTCTTCATCACGTTCCAGACCCAGTACAGAGACTTTGGCACTTGGAATCAGATTCAGGAAACCATCCAGCATACCAATGCCCGCACGTAGAATTGGCACAACAGTAATTTTCTTACCTGCAATACGGTCTACAGTTACCGGTCCGTTCCAGCCGTCAATCTCATGCTCAACGACAGGAAGATCCTTGGTCGCTTCATAAGTCAAAAGCATAGTCACTTCCTGAGCTAGCTCACGGAAGTTCTTGGTACTAATGTCAGCACGACGCAGTAAACCGAGTTTATGTCGAATTAATGGATGACGGATTTCATGGATTGCCACGGGAGAACACCTAGAAGGTTAAAGATAAATTTCCGCTATTATAAAGACTTTTCCGGATTTGTTTAACTAAAAAAGCCCCCAATCGTGGAGGCTTTTTTGTAATAACTTCAAACTTGCGCTGAATTAGTTAAAACCACTTTGAACCAAAGTGAAAATAAACTGTTGTAATTCAGGCGACATTGCGAAGAATGCATAGCGAGACAGCGCCATGATCGGATCTGGATAAACACCGATCACCAGTACCAGTAATGCGACAAGCAATACCATGATACCGCCGACTTTTTGTCCCCAGTGATTTACAGCATCAAGACGTGGTGTTTCTGGTGGAGTCATATACATGACAACCATCACACGCAGGTAGTAGTACAGACCAATACCTGAACCCAAGATGACTATCGCAGCAAGGAACCAAGACTCACCTGCTACCGCAGTTTTCACTACCAGGAACTTACCGATGAAGCCTGCTGTTAATGGAATACCTGCTAGAGACAGCATCATCACAGTTAATACAGCAGTCAATACTGGACGGCGCCAGAACAGACCACGGTACTCCGCCAGGCTACCTGCTTCATCTGTATTGTTATACGGACTAGACATCAGCGTTACCACACCGAAAGCACCAATCGTAGTCAATACATACGTGATGATATAGACGTTTACACTTTCAAAAGTCGCGAAACCTTGAACCTGTAAAAAGTCAGTATTACGTGCAGATACGATCGCAACCAGTACATAACCGAAGTGAGCAATTGAAGAGTATGCCAAGATACGTTTCAAGTTCACCTGTTTCACTGCAAGCAAGTTACCTACAATGATGGAAAGTACTGCAATCACGCTGATGATAGTTACGAAGCTATCTGACAGGATTAAGCCAGAAGACAATACATAACGTACGAACAGACCCAGCATTGCCACTTTAGACACAGTTGCAAGGAAAGTTGCAACTGGTGCTGGCGCACCTGCATATACGTCTGGTGTCCATTTGTGGAATGGAGCCAGTGACAGTTTAAAGCCCACAGCGAATACGATCAGTGCCAGACCGATCACTACAGCAGGTTGACTGAATGCAGTTAACAGTTTGCCTGGTTCAGCGACAAAGCTTAGAGAACCTGTATATGCATAAACATATGCCATACCCATCAACAACATTGCAGATGCAGTTGCTGAAAGCACCAGATATTTCACACCTGCTTCAAGCGATTGAGAACGCTGATGTGTATACGCCAATAAGCCATATACAGGGATCGACATGAGCTCAAGGCTAATGAAGAAAGATGCATAGTGAGAACTTGCCACCATCAGCATCGCACCGGCAACGGAGGTCAGCATCAGGATGTATAGTTCTTCACGGTTATCTTTATAGGTTTCAATATAAGCATGTGACAAGGTACTGCACGCCAGTGCAGCCACAATAATCACAAACTGATACAGCATCGTAAACGGATCTACGAGGAACAGATTCATTACATTGGCAGGTGCAAATTGACCCGCTAACAGAACGAACAGAATGTACAACGCCGCCAGGTTTAGACCAATGACTGTCGTAGTCGCAACTAAGTTATGGTTACGCTTAATTGCAGTAAGCAACATCACGACGATCGCAGTCAATGACACGATCATCACAGGTGCTAGAGGCATAAGCTCAGAAAAAGACATTGTGAAGTTCATGGCTTATTGGATCTCCACATTTTCAGCTGAAACGGCAGCTTGCTGCACAGCATCAGCTGCTTCAGACACAGGAATGTAGCTATTCGCTAACCACGCCATGCTTGAGTTAGAAACGTCAAGGAAGCTTTGTGGGTATAGACCAAGCCATGCCAGACCAAATGCACAGATCAGCAAAATTACCACTTCACGTGCATTTAAATCTTTTAACGGATTTGTGTAGTGCTGTTTTTGCTCTTCGTTTGGAACACCAAACAACGCTTTATGGATCAGAATCAAACCGTACAGACCCGCAAATACCAGGCTGATTGCAGCGAGGATTGTGAATGCAGGGAATTTACCGAATGAACCTATCAGGATCAGGAACTCACCAATGAAGTTACCTAGACCTGGAATACCGACAAGTGCCGCGATGAAGAACATCAGGAAGAATGCAAGGTATGGGAACTGACCACGAATACCACCCATCAAACGCATATCACGTGTATGAACACGTTCGTACACCTGACCACACATAATGAACAGCGCCGCAGATGACAGACCGTGAGCCAGCATCATGATCATCAGACCTTGGAAAGTCAGGATGTTACCTGCATAAATCGCAAGTAAAACGAAGCCCATGTGTGAAATAGATGTATACGCCAATAAACGTTTCATATCGGTTTGCTGGAAAGCACACCAAGCACCGTAGAAGATACCGATTAAACCGAAAATGATCGCGATGTCTGCAAACTGTGCAGAAGCCGCCGGGAAGAATGGAATTACGAAACGGATCAAACCGTAGGCAGCTGTCTTAATCAAGATACCTGCAAGGTCAACAGAACCCGCTGTCGGTGCTTGTGCATGCGCATCTGGTAACCAGCCGTGTAATGGGAAAACTGGAAGTTTTACCGCAAAACCGATGAATAAACAGATCATGAATGCATAAGCAACTGCTGGCGCTTGTGTATCCAGCATGTTCGCTACACCCATCAGGTAGTTGTAGTCGAAACGGATTTGACCAGTCATGGTGTAGCCTACAGTCACCAGACCGAGGATACCAATCAGCATGACTAAACCAGCTACCTGTGTGTAGATGAAGAACTTGGTTGCAGCATATACACGTGACTTGCCTTCTGCCCCTTTATGACCCCAAAGTGCGATCAGGAAGTAGATCGGCACCAGCATCATCTCCCAGAAGAAGAAGAACAGGAACAGGTCAATTGCCAGGAATACGCCGATTACACCACCCAGAGACCATAAAAGGTTCAAGTGGAAGAAACCCACGTTTTTCTGAATCTCACCCCATGAACAGCCTACTGCCAGCACACCAAGGAGTGCAGTCAAGCCAACCATCAGTAAAGATAAACCATCTACCGCAAGGTGAATGTTAATGCCCAGGGTTTGAATCCAAGGCAATTTGAACTCGGCTGCCCACGTAGGAGCTGCACCGCCAAGTTCATAGTTATAAGTACCCGACTGCCAAAGGACGATGGTCAAGACCAGCGTCACTAACATACCAATCAGCGCGATATAACGCGGAAGGTGTTGGTCGAGTTTATCGACCAACCAGCAAATAAAACCTGCAATGAACGGAATGAGGATCAGAGCCGGCAAAATAATATTGTTTGGAGCTTCCATTTTATTTCCCCACTACCTGAATCACGAGCAAGATCATCAGTAGGACAACGACACCGAGCCCCATACTAGATGCATATTCACGCAGTGAACCTGTTTGACGTGAACTGGTAAAGCTATGACCACCTTTAACCAGTGCAGGCAGCACTAGCCAGAAGCCATCAATCGGATCACGACCGAACAGTTTCGCGAAGAACAAATAAGGCTTCACAAAAACGATGTCATACAGCTTGTCGAAACCAAGTGCATTACGGCAGATGTTGGTAAGGCCCGCACCCAGAGAAGTTTTCGCAAAAGATTTCACAGCATTGTAAGCAAAAGCAAACAGCACTACGCCAATTGCAAGACCAACCAGTGCAATACCTACTGCTGTGTATTCTGCAGTATGCATGCCATGTTCAAGTGCTTCCGGAATTTCAAATGCAGGAAGTTTAGCTGCATTTAAAATGCTTTCTACAGGTGCTTTCAATGCTGCACCCACGAAAGTTGAAAGTACTGCAAGAATTGCCAATGGGCCCCAGTAAGTTACACCCCTGATTGCGTGGTAAGGTGTGTTTTCTTTACCGAAGAATACCACCCAGATCAGACGGAATGTATAGATCGAAGTCAGGAACGCACCGATTACACCCACCCAGTAAAGTGTGCTGTAAACTGCGATTGATTGGCCTTGTACCCAAACCGCACCCAGGATTGCATCTTTTGAGAAGAAGCCCACAGTGATGAATGGAATTGCAGCCAATGCACCGCCACCAATGGCGAAACATGCAAACAGGAATTTGTTCTTGTAGAACAGACCGCCCATCTTGAAGATATTTTGTTCGTGGTGGTAAGCCAGAATCACTGCACCAGAAGACAAGAATAATAATGCCTTGAAGAATGCGTGAGTCAGCATATGGAACAGACCCGCCTGGTATGCTTCAGCACCTACAGCCATAAACATATAGCCCAACTGACTCATAGTTGAGTAAGCCAGAATACGTTTGATGTCTGTTTGTACCAATGCAGCAAAACCAGCCACCAGCAATGTCACCGCACCAGTAATTGAGATGAACATCATTACTTCAGGTGCAAGTTCAAATACTGTGAACAGACGGCAGCACAGGTAAACACCTGCAGTTACCATTGTTGCAGCGTGGATCAATGCAGAAACAGGAGTCGGACCTGCCATCGCATCTGCCAACCAGGTTTGCAGTGGAATCTGTGCAGATTTACCAGCAGCACCCAAGAACAGCATTAACGCAGTCCAGATGGTTAATGATGAGCTTTGAGTCATCACAGTCGCAGCATTTTCAACGATGTACTGAGTATTCAGCGTACCGAATTGCTGGAACAGCAAGAACATGGCAATCAGCAGGAATACGTCACCAATACGAGTAACGGTAAATGCCTTGATCGCTGCCACACCGTTTGCAGGATTTTGGTAGTAATAACCAATCAGCAGATAAGAACACAGACCTACACCTTCCCAACCCAGGAATAACAACGCCAGGTTGTCACCCAGTACCAGCAATAACATGCTTGCAACGAACAGGTTGAAGTAAGAGAAGAAACGTGCGAAGTCTTGTTCACCGCGCATGTACCATGATGCAAAGATGTGGATCAGGAAACCAACGCCTGTCACCATGCCCAGCATCAACAGAGACAAACCGTCCAGGTGCAGGCTGATGCCCGGTGCAAAACCACCGACATTAAACCAGGTCCAAAGAGGTTGCACCACTGCAGTAGAACCATTGTTGACAAAGTCCATACCCGCAATGAGTGCGAACAATGCTGATAACCCCACAGCCCCTACACCAATAATGGCTGCAACTGTTTCAGGAAGCTTGTGACGCCCTGCCGCTAAAAGGACGAAGCCAATGAGCGGGAATAAAATTGTTAGATATAAATAACTCATCCGCGCATCTCACTAGCAGCATCCACATCCAGATGATGGAAGCGATGATAGAACTGAAGGACGATCGCAAGACCGATACATGCCTCTGCCGCAGCAAGGGTCAGAATCAGGATAAACATGATTTGACCATCAGGCTGTGCCCATGCACTGCCCGCCAGGACGAACGCCAAAGCAGCAGCATTCATCATGATTTCAAGGCTCATTAAAATGAATAGCAGGTTGCGTCGCACCATTACACCGTAAAAACCCAGTGCAAAAAGAATGGATGCAACGATCAAACCATGCTCTAAAGGGATGTTGCCCATTATTGTTGTTCCTCTTCTGCACCTGGTTCACGTTTACCCAAATGGAATGCTGCAACAAGTGATGCAAGCAATAACATCGCGGCAACTTCTACCAACAATAAGTATTGCGTAAAGAGTGATTGACCTACCGCTTTAGGACCGACCATTTCAGTGCCCATGACCATTGAAGGCTGCACGTAATCTGATTTAAGTACCCAAACCAGGATCAGACCAATCAGGAAGCTCATCAATGCCGGATAAGCCCAAGCCGATGAAGTCAACCATTTGCGTTCCTGAGCAACAGTCTGTTCGCCCAGGTTCAGCATCATTACCACGAACACGAATAACACCATGATCGCGCCAGCATAAACGATGACTTCAAGCGCACCCGCAAACGGTGCACCCACGATCAGGAACAGCCCTGCTACCGCAAGGAGTGAAACGATCAGGCTTAATAAAGCATGTACCGGATTCGTGTTAGTCACCACACGAACCGTAGAGACGATGGCCACAAGGGCCATTAAATAAAATGGCCACATCATGGTAATAGACTCCGTACATCAACAGGTGCACTTTCACGCTGTGCCTGACCTTTGTCCTTACCAGCAACTGCCATACCGGTTACACGGTAGAAGTTATAGTCAGGATATTTACCAGGACCAGAAATCAGCAAGTGTTCTTTTTCGTAGACTAGGTCTTGACGAACATATTCGCCTAATTCGAAATCTGGTGTCATTTGAATCGCAGTCGTAGGACATGCTTCTTCACACATACCGCAGAAAATACAACGAGAGAAGTTGATACGGAAAAATTCCGGATACCAACGACCATCTTCACGTTCTGCTTTTTGGAGTGAAATACAGCCTACCGGACATGCAACCGCACACAGGTTACATGCCACACAACGCTCTTCGCCATCTGGGTCACGCGTTAATACGATACGACCACGGAAACGTGGTGGCACGATTTCTTCGGCTGGCACTTCCGGATATAAAATGGTGTCACGTTTGCGCGTTGCATGGGTAAATACCATAAACAACGTACGAACGATTGACCCGAATCCAGCTAGAAATTTAAACATTTTGTTCTCCCTGCTGTCTTAGGCCTGATTCAACAGAATCACAGCACCAGTCACCAAAAGGTTAACCAACGCCAATGGCAAGCAAATTTTCCAACCAAAGTTCATCACCTGGTCATAACGTGGACGCATTAAAGAACCACGCGCCAATACAAACATCATTACGAAGAATGCTGTTTTAATAATGAACCAGAATGCTGGTGGAAGGAAATCAAGACCAAATGGTGCTAACCAGCCACCGAAGAACAGGGTTACGATCAATGCAGAGATAAGTACAACGTTCACGTATTCCGCAACGAAGAACATACCCCATTTCATACCACCATATTCTACGTGGTAACCTTCCGCCAGTTCCTGTTCTGCTTCTGGTTGGTCAAATGGGTGACGGTGAGTTACCGCAACGCCTGCAACCACGAAGATCAGGAAGCCTAAGAACTGAGGAATGATAAACCATACATCTTTCTGTGCTTCTACGATTTCACGCATGTTGAATGAACCGGCAATTGCCACTACACCCATCAGTGAAATACCCAGGAACACTTCATAAGAAATGGTTTGCGCTGCTGAACGTAGACCACCAAGCAATGCGTATTTGTTGTTAGAAGACCAACCACCAAATAGTACTGCATATACCGCAATACCTGCCATTGCCATGAAGAACAACAGACCGATACTCATGTCTGCAACACCTAAGTAAGGTGATACAGGAATAACCATGAACGACAGCACCGCAGTTGCCATCGCAACTGCTGGAGCCATACGGAAAGTCAATTTATCGGCAAATTTTGGTGTCCAGTCTTCTTTGAACATGATTTTCAGCATGTCGGCAACAATCTGGAACATACCGCCCGGACCTACACGGTTCGGACCGTAACGGTCTTGCCACAAGCCAAGCAAACGACGTTCAATAAAAGACATCAACGCAGCGATCAGTACTACAACCAGTAAGATCACGATCGCCTGAAGTACTGAATAGGCGATTGGCCAGTTTTCAGCCCACAGCGGCGTTTGACGGATTAATTCTTGTTCCATGAATTACGCTCCTACCGCGACTGAAACAGGCTCTGCAAGAGATACCGTTGGTGCAAGACCAATTGGGTAGCCAATATAACCTGTTGGTAAGTATTCAATCACTTGTACAGGAAGCACGATTGAAGTCTCGCCTGCTTTCACAGTGATCTTCTGACCGTCTTGCAAGTTCAAGCGTGTAGCATCCTGTTCGCCCACTGCAAATACTGCGTCAGGAATACGTGATTCCATTGCCGGAGTTTTAATGGTGAACTCGCCAGATGCAAAGATGTGATGCATTGGTACCAGACGGAAGCTTTCAGCATTTACAAGCACAGGTGCTGGTGCAACGAAGCTACGCGCTGGACGTTTTGGTAAACGGTCGAATAAACGAACGCCTGAATCACCGCCTTTTAAGTGACCGCCCACTTCATCCTGGTATTTGTTCCAGGCTTGTGGAGAGTTCCAGCCTGCAGACCAAGCAAATGGTACCAGTGAAGATGGAGTCTCATCACCGACATAACCTTCCATAGAGAATGTTAATGCAGTGTCTTTATCAGTAGGCTGTTTCGGCTCATGTACAGACAATGGCGCACGCATCGAAGTACGACCTGAATAACGACGTGGTTCACGTGCCACTTTCAGACCATGGACACGGAAGCCTGCATCTGGTGCTACATCCAGAATACCTTCAAGTGCAGGAACGTTACTTGCTACTGACTCGATGACATCATCCAGTACAGTCCAAGAAATCGCTTTGCCTTGTACGCCTGTTTCCAGTGCGTGTAACCAGCGCCAAGATTCTTTGATTGCCAGTTCCGGGTTGTAGTAGTTAGGGTCATACACTTGGTAGAAACGTTGTGCACGGCCTTCTTGAGAAACGACAGTACCATCACCTTCAGCAAATGAAGCAGCAGACAATACGATGTTGGCTTTCTTCACAGTCGCAGTTTCAGAGTGATCTAATACGATCACTTGTTTGCCTGCAAGCGCAGCATCAACCTGAGCTGCTGGTAAACGACGATATAGATCGTTTTCTACAATTACGACAGTGTCATAGTCTTGTGCAAATGCTTGCTCAAGGCTTTGACCACCGAAGATTGCCAGACCCATTGAGTTCACTTCAGGAACAGTCAAGGTCAAGCCCGCATTACCCAGATTTTGTGCTACTTGTGCAGCAGCTTCCATGATGGTTGCGTCTTGTAGACTTGTACCAGAGATGATCAGTGGTTTCTTCGCAGCTTTCAACGTATCTGCAATGGTTTGTGCAAATGCTTTCGCATCGTCATCAAGACCAGTGATGACTTCACCTTTTACGCCCGCAGCAATCGCGAAGCCTAAACGTGCGATGTCATTCGGAGAAGCGACTACTTCGCCTTCTGCAACGTCAGACAAACGTGTTTGTGTTGCAGCCAGAATGTAAATGGGAGATTTCGCATCTTGGGCAATACGTTGTACAGGTTCAGCCAGCCATTCTTGGGTACGGCGCTCTGCAGCCATTTCCTTGCCTTTATTTTTCGCAGCTTGGCGAACAGATAAAGCCATACGTGGTGCAGTTTGAGTCAGGTCTTCACCCAGAATCAGTACTGCATCATAGCTTTCGATTTCACGCATGTTCGGGTTATAAACACCCTCGGTTTGCATGATCGATGCAGCCAGTTCAACCAGATTTTGCTCTTTTTGAGCCATACCGGTTGAGTAGTTGTCTTGACCAACTAATTCACGTAGTGCGAAGTTAGCTTCAAGTGATGCACGTGGAGAGCCGATCCCCAGAACTTTTTTGCCCTGGATTTTCGCAATTACGGTATCCAGTGCTGTATCAACAGAAACTGTTTCTACATTTGTACCAGTACGGAACTGTGGCTGACGAGGACGGTCTTTACGGTTTACATAACCGGTACCGAAACGGCCTTTATCGCACAGGAAGTATTGGTTAACTTCACCGTTGAAACGGTTTTCAACGCGACGAAGCTCGCCATAACGCTCACCTGGAGAGATGTTACAACCTGAAGAACAGCCATGACATACGCTTGGTGCGTACTGCATGTCCCATTTACGGTTATAGCGTTCTGAGTGAGTCTTATCGGTGAATACCCCAGTCGGACATACTTCAGTCAGGTTACCTGAGAATTCAGATTCCAAAGTACCTGATTCCGGACGACCGAAATAAACGCGAGAAGCGTTTGCATATACACCGAAATCCGTACCGCCCGCATAGTCTTTGTAATAACGAACACAACGGTAACATGCGATACAACGGTTCATCTCGTGCGCAATGAACGAACCAAGTTCTTGGTTGTAGTGCGTACGTTTAGTGAAACGGTAACGACGACGGTCGTGTTGAGTCATTACTGTCATATCTTGCAGGTGACAGTGACCACCCTCTTCACAGACTGGACAGTCGTGCGGGTGATTGGTCATCAAGAATTCAACAACAGAAGCACGGAAATCTTTCGCTTCTTTGTCTTCAATCGAGATGTAGGTATTGTCAGCAGCCGGTGTCATACATGACATGACCAAACGACCACGCGTATCTTCTGGATTCGCGTATTGAGTCACAGCACATTGACGGCAAGAACCGACAGAACCTAAGGATGGATGCCAACAAAAGTATGGGATGTCGATGCCAAGACTCAAACATGCTTGCAGCAAGTTTTCCGAGCCGTTGACTTCATACGATTTTCCATCGACATGAATTGTAGCCATAGTCGAATTCCTTAAGCTTGTTCTACGTTGCGGGTTTGAGCGGCAGCATTTACGACTTTCGCTTCAAATTCGCCACGGAAATGTTTGAGTGCGCCCATTAACGGTTCCATAGCACCTGGTGCGTGAGCACAGAAAGTTTTACCAATCCAAAGCTTACGAGTCAGTTCTTGTAAGTGATCGATATCTTCTTTCTTGCCAGTACCATCTTCAAGTGCTTTAAGCGCTTTCACCGCCCAAGGTAAGCCATCACGGCAAGGTGTACACCAGCCACATGATTCACGCGCAAAGAATTCTTCGAGGTTACGAGTTGCTGAAACCATACATTGAGTTTCATCAACCACCATCAATAGACAGGTACCTAAACGTGAACCTGCTTTCATGATGCTTTCCGCATCCATCGGAAGATCGATATGCTCGGCAGCCAGGAAGTCAGTTGATGCACCACCGGGTAACCATGCTTTCAGCTTCAGGCCGTCACGCATACCACCGGCATGTTCTTCAATCACTTCACGTGCAGTGGTACCGAATGGCAGTTCCCATAGACCTGGGAATTTCACCTTACCTGAAGCACCATAAATTTTTGTGCCAGGATCTTTCGATTTACCTGCAGACAGACCGATGTACCATTCTGGACCACGCAACATGATGGCTGGCAAGTTGTTGTAGGTCTCTACGTTGTTCACGATCGTAGGACGACCCCAAGCACCTGCAACCTGCGGGAATGGCGGTTTGGTACGCGGGTTTGCACGGCGACCTTCAAGCGAGTTAATCAATGCAGTTTCTTCACCACAGATATAACGACCCGCACCGGTATGCACGTGTAACTCGAAGCTCCAGCCAGAATCCAGGATGTTGTCACCCAGGTAACCTTTGGCACGAACCTGCTCAAGTGCTTCGTTCAGGTACTTCGCCGCTTCGATGTATTCACCACGGATGAAGATATAACCTTGAGTTGCTTCAAGGGTATAAGCTGCAATCAGCATACCTTCGATCAGCTGATGAGGAAGATCTTCCATCAACAGACGGTCTTTGAAGGTACCTGGTTCCATCTCATCGGCATTACAAATCAGGTAACGTGGACCTGAATTGTCATTTGGCGCCATCAGCGACCATTTGATCCCTGCCGGGAAGCCTGCACCACCACGACCTTTTACGGTTGCAGCCTTTACAACTTCCAGCACTTCTTTCGGTGTCATAGACAGGGCTTTTTTAAAGCCTGCATAGCCTTCAAGCGCTTCATAGTCATCGACATGACGGACATTTGCTTGTTTGCTTAGACGCCAAGTCAGTGGATGCGTTTCCGGGTTACCGTCGCCATAAATTGGTTTTGGTTCGGTATTCATACATACTTCTCCAATAACTGTTTAATTGAGGTCACTTCAACCAGACCATGAGTATCTTCATCAATCATCAGGGTTGGACCTTTGTCACAGTTACCTAAGCAGCAGATTGGTAGCAAAGTAAAACGACCATCAGCGGTTGTTTGACCAAACGAAATCCCCAATTCACGCTGGAAAGCTTCTGCTAAAGTTTCCGCACCCATCAAGAAGCACGCAATAGAGTCACATAACAGGATCACATGACGGCCTACCGGCTGACGGTAAATACGGTTATAGAAAGTCGCAACACCTTCAAGGTCTGCAAGGCTCATGCTCAGCATCTGCGCGATGGCATTCATCTGTGCATCATCTACCCAGCCATTGCGACGCTGTACACACTTCAGCGCATCTAGGCACGCTGCACGCGGGTACGGATAGTGACCAATGTGATGTTCAATCTCGTGGATTTCGTCAGCTGTCAAAATCCCTTCAACATTCACACGTGGCTTTTTATCAGTCAAAATCATCATAATGCGTTTACCCCTTAGCGATCCACGTCAGCCATTACGACGTCGATTGTCGCTAAATAAATGATTAAGTCAGATACAAGACTGCCGTTAATCACAGAAGGCATTTGCTGTAAATGCGTGAAAGTTGGTGTACGAATACGGGTACGGTAACTCATGGTTGACTTGTCTGAAGTCAGATAATAAGTCGACGCACCTTTCACCACCTCTGCCATCACAGATGATTCACCTGCAGGCATTACAGGACCCCAAGAAACGCTCAAGAAGTGCGTAATCAAGGTTTCAATATCTTGTAATGTTTTGTCTTTTGGTGGTGGAACAGCCAGCGGATGGTCCGCTTTGTATGCACCAGAAGGCATATTCTCTAGACACTGCTTAATGATTTTCAGTGACTGTTCGATTTCACGGAAGTGAACAATCACACGAGCATATGCATCGCCTTCGTACTCAACTGGCACTTCGAAGTCATAGTTTTCATAACCACTGTATGGACGGTATTTACGAACATCAAAGTCGATACCTGTCGCACGCAGACCAGTACCTGTTACACCCCATGCCAATGCAGATTTCGCATCGTACTGAGCCACATTACGGGTACGACCCACAAATACAGAGTTTTTCAGTGCTGCAGTATAGTATTCGTTCAAACGCTTAGGCATCCAGTCGAGCAAGTCTCGAACCAGTTTTTCCCAACCGTTTGGCAAGTCATGTGCAGTACCACCGATACGGAACCATGCTGGATGCATACGGTAACCGGTGATCGCTTCCACGATGTCATACACTTTCTGACGGTCAGCGAACATATAGAATACAGGGGTCATACCGCCGGCATCCTGAATCGCAGTACCGATGTACAGCAAGTGGTTATTGATACGGAACAGTTCCGACATCATGACACGGATACATTGTGCGCGGTCTGGCACAGTAATGCCTGCCAATTGTTCCACACCCATCACATACGGCATGTTTTGAGCACAACCACCCAAATAGTCCACACGGTCAGTATACGGAATGAATGAATGCCAAGTTTGACGTTCAGCCATCTTTTCCACACCACGGTGGTGATAGCCGATATCTGGCACACAGTCTTTCACTTCTTCACCATCCAACTGCAAAATTACACGGAACGCACCGTGCGCAGACGGGTGGTTAGGACCCAGGTTCAGGAACATGAAATCTTGATCTGCATTACCGCGCTTCAGACCCCAGTCTTCTGGCACGAAACGTAGATGTTCCTGTTCAAAGTCCTGCTTGGCTTTGTCTTGAATATATGGAGTATATTCAGTCGCACGTGCAGAATATTCTTTACGTAGCGGATGACCTTCCCAGTAGGTTGGCAACAAGATACGACGGAGCATTGGATGCCCTTCGAAATTGATGCCGAACATGTCATAAGCTTCACGCTCATACCAGTTCGCATTTGGCCAGATATTCGTTGCGGTCGGAATATTCAGATCGCTGTCGCTTAATGCAACTTTAATACGAATGTCACAGTTACGCTCTAAAGATAATAAATGATAGAACACTGTGAATTCTGACGCAGGCAAACCGTCACGGTGCGTACGTAAACGCTCATCTACTGCAGACAAGTCGAATAGCATCACGTATGGACGTGGCACGGTACGCAAGAACATCAATACTTCTTGTACACGTGCGCGCTCAACCCAAACTGTCGGGAAATCCTCGAAAGTTGTTTGCACAAAGAAGTTCTCACCAAACTTGGTTTTGAGCTCTTCAATGATGGCAAATGCTGGGCGTGAATCAACTGCTGTTGATTCTGGCATAGCAATGTCAGTTTCAGCCATTGGCTTGGCTTCCTATTTAATACAAATTCAGTCAACCTAAACGACAACTACACCCATAGCGGGTGCACAACAAAAAACCGGTCGTTTAAATTATTTAATTTCATCCATAGAGCGTAAGTTCTTCACAGCCACACGCTGGTCTTTCTTACGGTCACGTTCCGGCATCATCTTTGGCTTATACACTGGCTTAAGATCATCACCGATTACCGCAGACAGCGGACGACGCTCTAATTGAATTTGGTCTTGTAACAGCATTAATGCCTGGATCAATGCTTCAGGACGTGGTGGGCAGCCCGGAACGTATACATCTACCGGAATAATCTTATCCACACCTTGTACGACTGAATAAATATCGTACATACCACCTGAGTTCGCACACGCACCCATTGAAATAACCCATTTCGGTTCAAGCATCTGTTCATACAGACGTTGGATTACCGGAGCCATTTTCACGAAGCATGTACCTGCTACGATCATCAAGTCTGCCTGACGCGGTGAAGCACGGATAACTTCGGCACCGAAACGTGACAAGTCATGTACACCGGTCAAAGTCGTTGCATATTCAACGTAGCAGCAAGATGTACCAAAGTTAAATGGCCAAACTGAGTTCTTACGACCCCAGTTCACTGCTGTGTGCATTACATCCTCTAGGCGAGTCATGAACACATTTTTATTCACTTCTTCTTCTAGAAGCGGATCTTCTACAACGATACGCTCTTGAAGTGGATATTCATCAGCATTCGGATTCGCACGGGTTAATGTATATTTCATCCCGAGTTACTCCTTATCAGAGGGTTGAACTTGTGATTTTTTCACAAGACCAGATGATTGAGCTGGGATTTGACCAGTTGGATCCATAACCAATTCTTCAACAGAGTTGAAGCGCGTAATTTCTGCAAGATCCATATTTGGCGAACCAATTTTAGCTTTATATCCTGCTGCTTTACGTCTGTCTGAAGGTGCCCAGTTCAGTGCGCCTGTCGATAATTCGTAAACCAAACCAACAAGTAAAACCAAAATAAAGATAGCTGCAGTTGCAAAACCAATCCAACCTACTTCACGAACAGAAGATGCCCATGCATACAGGTAAAGTGCTTCGAGGTCGAAGACTACAAAGAAAATTGCAACTAAATAGAATTTCGCAGACAAGCGGATACGAGCTCCACCTGCGCTGACTACGCCTGACTCAAACTGCTCCTGCTTGGCACGGCCCCATGATTTACCCCCGAGGAGTAATGGGACAGTGAGCATAAAGACGCATAAAAATGTAACGCCGATCACGAAGGCAATAATTGCCCATTCGTATGGAGTAATGGCACTCATGCGGGGATAACTCCTGGCAGGCCGATTTATTAACAAAGAATGTATGTATTGGCCTTCAAATACACCAAACACAAAATTAATCCCGCCAATTGTACCTGATTTTGGATTTCACTTGCTAGCTTATAAGCCTTAGTCTTTTGGATGATTTTTTAGACATTCCTAATTTTATTCTGGCTTTAAGCTCAGAGAATCTCAACCGATCGTTTTTTTAAATTAAAGTTTAAATTTCCATTATTTTTTCTAAAACCAGATAGGCTTTTAAAGCTCTGCTTAATTAAGCCTCACTCCTTGTACAGTGGCTGGCTACCCACCCCATGAAAAGAAACTTATAAAGAATCAATCAAAAACATTTCACCTTTGCATAATGCCTCGAAAAAATCAGTGTGTTTTTAAAAGATGTTTAACATGAATGTTGTCATTCAATTAGAAGTCGCCCTTTTCTGCCCGCTCTCGGTAAGCCTTAAAAGAGCAATTGTGTATTTTTGCAACACGTCCAACAGTTTGATTCAGATTATGATATTTCTATTTTTAAACCCACTATGACATTTATAAAGTAACAATAAGGAGTCCATGCATGTCTCTACGATTTACCCATAAACCTGATTATTTTTTCTTTGCTCAATTATTGATGCGACATGTAGAAAGCTATATCCAAAAACATCAGGATGCCAGCAATGCAATCTTTGACTTAGGGGATATTCATAAACTTTTCCAGACAGATTATGCCTCTTCCAGCATTAACCTAGACGGTATTATGAATATTGCCGATGAGTACAAGCTTGAAACCTTATCTGGTGACCAAAAGCTAATCCAAAGCTATCAGGTAGATGTTAAAAATAACAAGCTACTGATCAACTTCAATTCTGATGCCTTAAACAGCCTGAAAGAAGGCAAGCCACTGATTGAACCGGATGCTACCATCCATGAATAATCCCCTTTAAATAGCCATAAAAAAACGATACCTATGTATCGTTTTTTCTCACCTAAACTCTTATTCTGACTGATCTGACACTTCAGCTTTTCCCAGCTTTTCGATCGGTTTTTGCTTGATTTTTTTACCATAACGGCTGGCTGGCCAAATCATGATAAAGCGTGCACCACCCAGTGTCGGACTTTGATCGACCTGAATCTCTCCACCAAACCAGTAAGCAATCCGGCTGACAATAGACAAGCCCAAACCATACCCCCCTGAAGCACGGGTACGACTATCATCCAGTCGGGCAAAAGCTTCAAAGATACGGGCGCGGTCAGCTTCCGGAATCCCCGGACCATCATCTTCTACACAGATATATGCCATGCCCTTAGCATCTAGTCCGCCGCTGATCAGGATTTTCTGCTCACAGTAGCGTACTGCATTCCCCACCAGATTTTGCACCACACGATGCAGATAACGTCGTTCAGCTTCTACGGTTACAGGTACTGGCATTGGCAGCACTTCGACTTCTTTGCCAGTTTTTAAAGCATCGGTTTCGACTGCCACCTGCTCCAACACTTCAAACAGATCAATATCTTCAAATTCAATTGAAGGCATGCCCTGTTCCAGTTTAGCATAGGTCATGATTTCATCGATCAAGGTATTTAAGGCTTCAATATCCTTATCGATCTGCTCAACCTGCTGCAAGCGATAATCATAGTCGTCTTCATCTGCCATCATTTCCACAGCAAAACGGATACGGGCAACCGGTGTACGCAGTTCATGCGATACGGCACGCATCAATTCACGCTGCGCTTCAATCAGGCGCTGAATATGATCCGACATATTGTTATAGCTGGAAGCCAGCGTCGCCATCTCATCACTGCCCTCTACCGGAAGACGCAATGACATGTTCCCGGTTTTCATCTTGTTCAGGGCATAGCTCACTTCACGCAGTTTACGCTGCATTGGCACCAACAGACCATAAATTCCCAGACTTAAGACAAACAGGCTCAATAAGGTAATTCCGGCAGCTAACTGAAATGGCATCCAGTTAAATAACGGCACTGGCCCCATGACCAGCACTTCAGACGTCGAGCTAGGTATAGGAGAAATGATCGAAATCGTAGTACCACGAATTGAGGCACTATCACGATATAGAATAATGCTGTGATCTAAACGCAAACGTCCGATCTGCTCGGAATCTAATGGCAGGCTTTGGACATTTTCGATCGAGATTGGATAAGAGAAATAATCCTGAATTCGCTTCAGGTATTCTTTTTCCTGACCTGGGTAGTACACCAGATAATCCAGAATAAAGACCGGTAAAGCCTTCATCTGACGTTCAGTAATATTATCCGCCTTAATATAAAGATAATGACTTGGATCATCGCGTAGCCCGATGACAATATAAGCTACCCCGGTTTTGGCATCCCAACGCACGACTGCCTTACGGTCAGCCAGACGTCGACCTTCCGCTCGGGTAATATCCACTTTACTGGCTTCGACATAGTAGATCGGCAATTCCAACAGATCAGACGCATCTGAAACCCAATCCATCTTTTGCTGCAGATTAGGCTGTCTCGCAACCCCCTCACTGATGATATATGCCATACCATCAGTCAGGGATTCACGATACTCCTGCGCACGCTGGTAGTTGATGATCTGTACCAGCAGATAGCTGAATACTGCCACCAGGACCACAAGCATGACCAGGCCTGCGTATATCCGCAAAAATATACTGTGTTTAAACACCTATTAATTATCCTGTTTATTCAGGCGGCTAAAGGCACCGATTAGATACCGTTAGTTTCTTTGACGAATAGATAACCTTTACTACGTACTGTTTTAATACGTTTTGGATTTTCAGGATCGTCACCAATTTTTGGACGAATGCGCGAGATACGCACATCAATTGAACGGTCTTGACCGTCATATTCGATGCCGCGTAAACGCTCGAAGATATCTTCACGTGACAGGATGCGGCCCGCATTTGAAGCCAGCAGCCACAACAGGTCATATTCTGCACTGGTAAAGTCAACCAGCTCACCATTTAAGGTCACTGAACGACCACCATTGTCGATCACCAGGTCATCAAACTCGATGCGCTGAGCCACTTCATCCTCAGGCACCTTGTCGGTACGGCGTAATAAAGCACGGATACGAGCCAGCAGGACACGCGGCTGAACCGGTTTAGCGACATAGTCGTCTGCACCCATTTCCAGACCCAACACCTGATCCATATCTTCAGTACGTGCAGTTAGCATTAAAATCGGTTGATGATAATGTGGACGAACTTCACGGCAGATGGTCAAACCATCAGCACCTGGCAACATGACATCTAGAACCACCATGTCTGGTTGCTCGGCAATAATACGACGAATAGCACGGTTACCATCCGGCTCTACCCCAACCTCAAGACCATTACGGATGAGGTATTCTTGTGTTAAACGAGCAAGACGCTCATCATCTTCAACAATTAGAATTTTAGGTAACTTTTCTTCTTGGCTCATGTGTTGCCCCTTTATTTGATGGACGTATGCTACGGACGTATCCTTTTGAAATCCAATAGATACGTTTTTAATATGCTTGCAATATACACACGTTTACATTGTAAACAAGATAGCGTTCACCAAACCAATACATCAAAGTAGCATTTTGTAATATTTTATCGTGCACATTTCACTCGAATGTGCATTTAACTACCGTTTGTCGGCTTATTTGCATTGATCAAAGCTGAATCTGGACAAAATGTGACTAGTTGATTCAGGCCTTTTTAGTTATCCACAATGTTATCTATAAGCACTTTTTGCCAGCTTTGATATGCTATGCCTTGCCGGATAAGGCTTATACAAGAATCAATAAAAATTGGGATCTTTTTGCAAAAGATTAAGATAAAACTTCAGAAAAATATTTAGCAAAATGTCAATATTGATCTACCCTAAATTTTCCCGTATCTTGTGTTCAATTAATTTTATAACCACTAGGTCTTGTGTTTATTCCTCGAACACTGTGGCACGATTTTTGCCCAGTTCAAACGGTCCATAAACATAAAAATAGATGACAATGGAGCTATGCTAACATGAGCGTAATCACGTCCACTCCGGGTCAACTTCAGGTGATTAAACGCACCGGTGATGTTGCCGCTTTTGATGCAGAAAAAATTTCTGTTGCAATTGGAAAAGCATTTTTGGCAGTAGAAGGCCAGCAAAGTGCAGATTCGAGCCGTATACACGACCGTATCGAACAATTAACGGAAATGGTTCTGAATACATTCAAACGCCGTTTACCATCGGGTGGCACGATCCATATCGAAGAAATTCAGGATCAGGTTGAACTTGCGCTGATGCGTACTGGCGAACAGAAAGTTGCACGTGCCTATGTCATCTACCGTGAACAACGTTCTGAAGCGCGCAAACAGTTAGGTGCCAACCATCACCCTACACTGCAAGTCACTGATGCAGAAGGCAAGTTAAAGCCGCTTGACTTAAGCGAATTGACTGCGACTGTGACTCGCGCTGCTGAAGGCCTTGAAGGGATCGACGTACAGGCGATTGTCGATGAGACCGTAAAAAACCTTTATAACGGCGTAAAAGAGTCTGACATCTCTACCACAATGATGATGGCAACTCGTACCCGTATTGAGCAAGAACCTAACTATACTTATGTGACTGCACGTCTGTTGCGTGATGACCTGGTGGCGACCGGTTTAGAGTTCTTGGGTCTATCCACTGATACCAATGAAGGTGATGCGCTTGAAACTTTCCTGAAAAAAGGGATTGAGTTAGAGCTTCTTTCACCTGAATTGTTAAACTTTGACCTGGCTAAGCTGGCTGCAGCGATTCAACCAGAACGTTCAAACCAGTTCACTTACCTAGGTCTGCAAACCCTATTTGACCGTTACTTTATCCACTCAGATGGCGTGCGTTTCGAATTGCCGCAATTGTTCTTCATGCGTGTGTCTATGGGTCTTGCCCTGAACGAAGATAACCGTGAAGACCGTGCAATCGAGTTCTATAACTTATTGTCTAGCTTCGACTACATGGCGTCTACGCCTACTCTGTTCAACTCAGGTACGCTACGTCCACAGTTATCTAGCTGCTACTTAACTACAATTGATGATGATCTGTTTGACATCTATGGCGCGATGCGTGATAACGCGATGCTGTCTAAATGGGCAGGCGGTTTAGGTAATGACTGGACTCCAGTTCGTGCCCTGAACTCTTACATTAAAGGTACAAACGGTAAGTCTCAAGGTGTGGTGCCATTCCTTAAAGTTGCCAACGATACTGCTGTTGCGGTAAACCAAGGCGGTAAACGTAAAGGTGCAGTATGTGCATACCTGGAAACCTGGCACCTGGACATCGAAGAATTCCTTGAGCTGCGTAAGAACACGGGTGATGACCGTCGTCGTACTCACGACATGAACACTGCGAATTGGGTTCCTGACCTGTTCATGCAACGTGTATTCGAAGATGCTGAATGGACACTGTTCACTCCTTCTGAAACGCCTGATCTTCATGATCTGACTGGTGCAGAATTCGCTGAGCGTTATGCTTACTACGAAAGCATTGCCAAAGAAACAAACATGTTGCACAAGAAAATCCGTGCAAAAGATTTGTGGCGCAAAATGCTGTCTATGCTGTTCGAAACAGGTCACCCTTGGATCACATTCAAAGACGTATGTAACCTGCGTTCACCACAACAGCACGTGGGTGTGGTTCACTCTTCTAACTTGTGTACAGAAATTACCCTGAACACCAGCAAAGAAGAAATCGCAGTATGTAACTTAGGTTCTATTAACCTGGTACAACACGTTCAAGGCGGCAAGCTGGATCGTGAAAAACTGGCTCGTACAGTAAAAACTGCAGTGCGTATGCTCGATAACGTGATCGATATCAACTACTACGCGGTTCCTCAAGCACGTAACTCGAACTTGAAACACCGTCCAGTTGGTATGGGTATCATGGGCTTCCAGGATGCGCTTTACGAAATGGGTATGGCGTACGGTTCTGATGCTGCGGTTGAGTTTGCTGATGAATCAATGGAAGTGATTTCTTACTACGCAATTTCAACTTCAAGTGACCTTGCTGTTGAACGCGGTACGTATGAAACATTCAAAGGCTCACTGTGGGATCAAGGCATTCTGCCAATCGACTCACTTGACCTGGTTGCGAAAACTCGTCCAGAACGTATGTTTGAAGTGGATCGCACACAACGTCTGGACTGGGACACTTTACGTGCCAAAGTTCAAAAAGACGGTATGCGTAACTCGAATGTGATGGCGATTGCTCCGACTGCTACTATTTCGAACATTTGTGGCGTATCTCAGTCTATCGAACCTACATTCCAGAACCTGTATGTGAAATCTAACCTGTCTGGTGAATTCACAGTGATCAACCCGTACCTGGTACGTGCGTTGAAAGAACGTGGTCTTTGGGATGCGGTGATGGTCAATGACCTGAAACACTTCGAAGGTTCTGTTCAGAAGATTTCTCGTATTCCTGAAGAATTAAAAGCGATCTTTGCGACTGCGTTTGAAGTTGAGCCACGCTGGATTGTTGATGCTGCTTCTCGTCGTCAAAAATGGATCGATCAGGCGCAATCTCTGAACCTGTACATCGCGGGTGCAAACGGTAAGAAACTGGACATCACTTACAAGATGGCTTGGTTACGTGGTCTGAAAACGACTTATTACCTACGTGCCTTAGGTGCAACTTCTGCCGAGAAATCCACCATTAATACTGGTGCATTGAATGCAGTTAAGCCTGCAACTGTTGCGGCTCCTGTAGTTGCAGCGCCAGTGGTTGAAGAGAAAAAACCTGAAGCTCCTGTAGAGGAAGAAGGTTTCACTCAAGCAGCGCCAGTGCCACAAGCATGTTCAATTGACAATCCTGATTGCGAGGCTTGTCAGTAATCTGACAGGTTTCTAATCCACCCCGACCCTCCTTTTTCAAAGGAGGGAGATTCCTCGAAGCAAATGGCGGGATGCAAGTCCCCCTTTGCAAAAGGGGGATTTAGGGGGATTCCAAACTAACTGAGAAAAATCAAAGGAGGTGCGGATATAAAGAAAAATTTTAGGCAATAAAAATGGCCTGCCAAAACTGACAGACCATTGGTTTGAAAACCCAAGCTTTCAGAGGAAATACTTCCCTGAATCGCTAGAGTATTCTAGATGTTAAATTTTCGACGACTTAACGCAGAATACTTTAGCAAAGTTTAGGTAAAGAGTCATCCTCTGAAAGCGTCTTTTACAAAAAGGAGATGCTGATGAGAGTTATGTGCTCGTTGGAGAAGCCTGTCAGTGTGTGCAACTACACTCGCATCCGATTTAATCGGTTAGAGTATGTTCGCTCACATTGTCGGAGTTATCCGAATCAAGCTCAACTAAGCTTGTGGTAAAAAGATGGGAGGCTGAAAAGCCTCTCGACTTAAATTAAAGGAAAACCTATGCCCCATATGACTCACAATTACATGTTAGGACTTGTGGCATTGATCCTTTCCTTTGCCGTTACCTTTTACGCACCGATTGCTTATTTCTGGTTTAAAGTTCGCCAGCAACAGCGTAAACAAAATAAGTAGTGGGGATTTATCTCTGAACAAATTCAGAGCATTCATCGACAAAACTTAATTTTGTTTACACAAATTGAGCGTATAGTAAGACATCTCAGCACTGCTGGATGTCTAATAAAAGATATAAAGCAACTAGAGAGAATTGATATGTCTATCCTAAGTTGGGACGATTTCGAAGATGATTCGCAAAAACCGGCTGCACCTGAACAGCAGCCTACGCCCGTCGAGCCGAAAAAAACGGCTAATCCGCAGATGGTATCTGATGCAAGCAACACATCGTCGAATGTGGCAGCTGCACAACCCGCTGCAGCCCCTCGAAGCGCAGGATCAAATTCAACCGATTCACTGGCAAGAGCATCTGCTTCCCTAGACCAGCTAGACGTTGCGCCAGGTCTTGAAGAGCTTGAGATGGGTGCACAGCGTGTACAGGTTGATGATAAACGTATGATCAACTGTCGTGCTGACTTGAACCAGTTAGTGCCATTCAAATACGAATGGGCTTGGCAGAAATATCTGGATGGTTGTGCGAACCACTGGATGCCTCAAGAAATCAACATGAACCACGACATCGCGTTGTGGAAGTCTGAAAATGGCTTGACTGAAGATGAACGTACCATCGTGATGCGTTCACTGGGCTTCTTCTCTACTGCGGATTCACTAGTAGCAAACAATCTGGTATTGGCGATCTACCGTCACATCACCAACCCTGAATGCCGTCAGTACATCCTGCGTCAGTCATTTGAAGAAGCGATTCATACGCATGCTTACCAGTACTGTATCGAGTCTTTAGGTATGGACGAAGGTGAAGTCTTCAACATGTACCGCGAAGTCCCATCAGTTGCACGTAAAGCGGCTTGGGGCTTGAAATATACACAATCTCTAAGTGATCCTACTTTCAAAACCGGTACACCAGAAAACGACCAGATCTTGCTTCGCAACCTGATCGCATTCTACTGTGTACTTGAAGGTATCTTCTTCTACTGCGGTTTCACCCAAATTCTGTCTATGGGTCGTCGTAACAAGATGAATGGTGTTGCTGAGCAATTCCAGTACATCCTGCGTGATGAATCTATGCACCTGAACTTCGGTATCGACATGATTAACCAGATCAAGATCGAGAATCCGCATCTGTGGACTGCTGAATTCCAGCAAGAAGTGATTCAGATGATTCTTGAAGGAACCATGCTTGAAATCGAATATGCTCGTGACACGATGCCACGCGGTGTATTGGGCATGAATGCCGGCATGATGGAAGAATACCTGAAATTTATCTGTAACCGTCGCTTGAGCCAGTTGGGCTTGCCTGAACAGTTTACTGGTGTGAACAACCCATTCCAGTGGATGTCAGAAATGATGGATCTACGTAAAGAGAAGAACTTCTTCGAAACTCGCGTAACAGACTACCAAACTGGTGGTGCATTAAGCTGGTAAGAAATATCACATAATATATAAAGTATTATGATCAAAAAAAACCGCCAAAATGGCGGTTTTTTTATTGGATGAATGCTTAACTTATTTCATCTTTTCAACGATTTGTTCAGCTTTTTTCAGATGTGTCGCTACCGCAGTACGGGTTTGCGTCAACATGCTTTTTAATTCCGCATTTTTCGCATTTGGAATCAATTGTGTGTCCAAAGTGTTCAGGGCTTTACGATGTACTTCAACTTGGCTCATCATATAGTCTTTATCAGCTGCAGATGGCTTGCTCAGGTCAGTAACAATCTTGTCACTATCACTTTGCAATGCCGTACTGAGACTGCTTGCTTGCGGAGTTAATTTTAAACGGTCTGCCAGAGCCTGACCTTTTTTCTCATTCGCTGTATGTTCGCTAATCATCATTTGCGCATACTTACGTGCGTCATCTGTTTTAAGTTTTGGCAAGGCTGTTTTTGCCTGTTTGATTTCACCGTTATTGACCGTACTTACAATCTTAATCACTTGACTCTCGGTTAAATGCATTCGGCTGTCATTTGATGCTTTAGAATTCGCTTGAGCAGCAGTTGAAGATTGCTGATTCATTGCCATTGTTTGCCCAGCAGTGAATAGCAATACACCACTCATCGCAACACAGTTAATCATCTTCTTCATTGGAATAGCTTTCATCATGGCACCCTTTAATGTTTTATTAATTAAAAATGCCTTTATAAAATAGGTGAATTAGCCTAAAAACAGTGTAATGTTTAAGTTGTTTTATGAGATCAATATATAAGCATTTATTAACTTAAGCAAAGTCTGTTGGGGATTAGTTTCTTATTCAAACTCTACGTAAAAATTCGCAATATATTCATATTGAGTAAAATACTAAAATTAATTAAGTTGTTGATTTAAATTATATTTTATAAATTTTAGTATATTCTTAGCTTTATTAAATTTACTTCAGTTTTTCCTCTATTGAATCATTCCTTATTATTCAACAAATTAAGAAAAGCTAAATTTAATTGAACTATTCATTAGCTGCTAAATCAACTTCTTATTAATCAGAACTTCTAGCTTTAGATAGTGAAAATTTATTACCTAAATATTTTTATAAAAGCTTGATCTCAAAATAAATTTCCTATGCTACTATCGGCCATATATGAATAATATTTATACAAATCCATAATAGCCAGAAGATAAATAGAGAGGGCTTATGAAAGGTTCCATCCTGGATTTTTCTATTCAAGATAATACGGGTTTTATCACAGGGGATGATAACAACCGCTACAGTTTTAGCGGTGCAGACTGGCGTGGACAACGCCCTCCTTCACGCGGTGACCGGGTTGATTTTATTGTTAACTCAACCGGTCAGGCAGCAGATATTTATCTGGCTTTGGGAAACTCGATTCATCTGGGAGAAAGCATTAGCAATCAGATTAATAAATATTCCAATCTGGATCAGGCTGAAGAGAATTACAGCAGTATCGATTGGTTCGTAAAATGTCTAACCAATTATGCAAACTTTTCAGGTCGTGCACGCCGTAAAGAATTTTGGTTCTTTATGCTGTTTTGTGTAATTTTAAGCATTATTAGTGAAGCCATTGATGCAGTTTTAGGTACCAAACCTTTGGTGAATGGCCTGCTAAATTTAGCGCTTCTGCTCCCAAGTCTGGCTGTAGGGGCACGTCGCTTGCATGACATTGGACGCTCTGGATGGTGGCAATTGCTTGTACTGACAGGGATAGGAGCCATTTTACTCATTATCTGGTGGGCAAGTGATACCAAAAAAGAAAATAATGAATATGGTGCTCCTGCCAAGTAATGGAACATTACATATCCCGTCTTGATACGGGATATGTTTATAGATTATTTAATTTAATATCAAAGCAATACGTAGGCAATTCATGCTGCAAGATCAGTTATCCAAACTTCCCAATGCAATATGGGTGCAAATTTATAAAGATAAAATGCAACTGATGGACAATGAGGGCACGATTGTGCAAACAATGGTCCCTCCCGTTCCCTATGCGCATGAACGCAGCATCATTGCCGACTTTAATGCTGCCTCAGACACCCTAAAACAGCTGGTATCTACTTCAATTGTTCAAAAACTTTGGGGCTCTACAACGCTGCTGCAAGTTATGGATATGCCTGAAGAGGGTCTGACAGCTCTTGAACAGCGTGCCCTGCTAGAATTAGGTTATGAAAATAGTGCACAAAAGGTGATTCTGTATGATCCCGCAGGTCAGGAAATTACGAAAGCGAGCTTAAGCACCACTTATCCTAAAACCAATCTAAAAATCTTTCTGGTTATCTTAATTGTCGTCATTGCTGCTTCTATCTGGTTTTTAACACTTTAAATGCCATATAAAATTAAAAAACCCCGCATTAAGCGGGATTTTTTAATTGAAGTTCAATGACATCATAAATTTTTATGAATAATCCATTTTAAAAACTTCTGATTAGATTGGATTATATTTAATGATGTCATCCAGCTGTAAAGTTGCACTGTCTACATTCTGTAATATCAGCAAATCAGCGCGTGCAAAGGTGGTATTGGTATCGGAACCATCACGATCGATTGTCACGACTGTATCATCTCCACGTTGTTCGAGCGTGATATAGTTCCCCAGATTTGACGCATCTACTGCCTGATCACTTAATAATGCAGATACATCGATGGTGTCACCTTCAACTGCATTGAAGTCAGTCCAGGTATCTGTACCATTGCCGCCAGTTGCATCAGCATTATTTAGTAAATAATAGATCGCTGTATCGGCTCCTGCCCCACCTGTCAGGATATCATCACCTGCGCCACCCTGTAACAGGTTATCTGCTGGATCGTCGGCATAGTTAATTATCTGGTTTACGCGATCAATATTAATTACCAGATTTGCTGAAGCACTTTCCTGATCGGCCTGTCCCGCATTACGCGTTACCGTGTATTCAAATACTTCACTGAGTAATGGGCCCTGTACTACTGCACTATTGTATTCATAACTGAAATTACCATTTTCATAGAGTTTGAGCTCACCATATGTCCCTTCGATAAGGGTAAAGTTACCTCCCTCATCACTTGAATCGAAAGTTACTGGCTGCCCATTAATCTCTGTTAATACACCACCCGCCCAATTATCCGCTTGTGTGCCGTCGGCTGAAGTTTCCTGAATATTGCCTGTTGCACGGTAGATTTCTCCATTGACTTCGTAGACTTCAGCAGTGGTTCCACCAAATAGCGTTAATGGATTACTTAAGGCTTCTTGAGCGATCAGGTCTATCAAGCCATTAACAGTAGGTAAAACATCACCCAGCCCTAAAGTACTCAGCAATGTATTTAATGATCCTAGTAAGGTATTTAAACCAGTCGTCAGGCCAGTATCTTCAAGCACGGTATCTAGCAAAATATCGCTAACTAATGGTTCAACCAGGTTATCGAATAATGCCTGGCCTGCACCATCTACTCCTTCTAAAATTCCATTTACAAGGGCATCTAATGCTGTACCCAATCCTAAGGTAGTTAATAGGAATCCTAATGCCCCGCCTCCATTTCCTGCAAGTAAACTCCCTACGGAGGTATTGTATACATCACCTAATATTGGGCGAACTAGTATGTTATCCAGAGCCAATGACAAGACTGAATCAACTGCTGTGGTTAAAGTATTTATAATTGGTACAGAAGAACCTGTAGTTAAATCCAATAACTCACGAAGTGTCAATTGCTCCAGAATTCCACGAGGATCAGCGTTTTGGCCAGTCAAGGTAGCTTCGAGTAAACCTAATACAGTATCTGACACCAGATTGTTAACCGTGTTATCGCCTAAATTCGCTAAATCTATAGTGGTCAGGATATCTGCTAATTGTGAAGAATCACCATATACCGAGACTTCATAGGTTCCAGCAGGCAAGTCATTAATATCCAGTCTCAATCCTTGAGCATCTGCTACTCCACCCAGCAGCTCCAGTCCCAATGCACCAGCAACTAAGCCGCCTTGACTGGTATTTGCTGAAGCGACCTCAAATTCTTCGCCAGTGGTTGTATTACGTACCACGAAAGTAAAGGCATTCGCCAAGCTAACCAGATTTTCTTGCTGTACTGCAATCACCACGCTAGAAATATTTTCCTCAATCGTAAAATCGACCACGGCAACTTCCGAAGTGCCATTGAGCACGTCGATACCACTACTATCACTATATGTTTCCAATACAGTTGCATCTTGTGATCCTTCCAAAATTGCGGACACATTGTCATCGGCAAGATTCAGTAAACGTTCTGAATTATTTACAACTCCATTTGGTAGATCCGCTGTAGTAAAGCTTGCGGCATCATTCCCTGCCAAGTCCTGAATTACATTGTCATCATTTCCAGTAGTTGGATCAGTATATTCGACACTAACGGTCTGCCCAGCTGTAATCACTGGATTGGTAATCATCGTGAGGATATTTCCATCGGCAGCAATATTGATCACATCGACTGTAGTCTGATCTGGAGCTGTACCGATTGTAACGACTAGACTATTTAAAGGTGGTAAATTGTCTGCATCTAGAGTTTCATTAAAACTGAGTTCGATGTTACCGTCAGCATTGACTTCAGCATCAATTAATACAGGGGCTACAGTATCTTCTACTGGTTGCTCTGAGTTATTGTCAACGCCACCTACTGCTATTGCATCGAAACCGTCTAGTACATTACCGCTACCATCGCGAATTCCCTGATCATCTCCCGGCGTGCTGTCGGTATAAGTGACTTCTACTTCCTGACCTTCGGTAATGACTGGATCGGTTACCAGAATGATTTCATTGCCGTCATAAACAATATCGGTTACCGGAATTTCTGCTCCATCGACGATGACCGTGAAATCAGCAGGCAGCGGATTTGAAGTCGATACATCTTCATTAAAACTGAGTTCGATATTACCGTCTGCATTGACTTCGGCATCAATTAATACAGGAGCAACGGTATCTTCTGCGGGTTGCTCTGAGTTATTGTCAACACCACCCACTTCTACCGCATCAAAGCTGTCCAGTACATTGCTACTGCCATCACGGATTCCCTGTCCATCTCCCGGAGTGCTGTCAGCGTAGGTCACTTCTACTTCTTGACCTTCGGTAATAACAGGATCGGTTACCAGAATAATTTCATTACCGTCATAGATAATATCAGTTACCGAAATTTCTTCTCCGTCAACTACCACCGTGAAATCAGCAGGTAAAGGATTTGAGGTAGAAACATCTTCGTTAAAACTGAGTTCGATATTACCGTCGGCATTGACTTCGGCATCGATTAATACAGGAGCGACAGTATCTTCTGCTGGCTGTTCTGAATTATTGTCAACGCCACCCACTGCTACTGCATCGAAGCCGTCGAGTACATTGCCACTGCCATCTCGGATGCCCTGTCCGTCTCCTGGAGTGCTGTCAGCATAAGTGACTTCTACTTCCTGACCTTCAGTAATGACAGGATCGGTTACCAGAATGATTTCATTGCCGTCATAAACAATGTCAGTTACTGGAACTTCACTTCCATCGACTATGACAGTGAAATCAGCAGGTAGAGGATTCGAGGTCGATACATCTTCATTAAAGTTGAGTCCAATATTGCCATCCGCGCTGACTCCAGCTTCGATTAATACAGGGGCTACAGTATCTTCTGCTGGCTGTTCAGAGTTATTGTCAACGCCACCCACTTCTACCGCATCGAACCCATCCAGCACATTGCCGCTGCCATCACGGATGCCCTGACCGTCTCCGGGAGTGCTGTCAGCATAAGTGACTTCTACTTCCTGACCTTCAGTAATGACCGGATCCGTCACCAGAAAGATTTCATTGCCGTCATAGACAATGTCAGTCACGGGAATTTCTGTTCCGTCAACTACCACCGTGAAATCAGCAGGTAGAGGATTCGAGGTCGAAACGTCTTCATTAAAGCTAAGTTCAATATTACCATCGGCGTTGACTTCGGCATCAATAAGAACTGGACTTGCTGTATCTACAACAGGTTGTTCTGAATCATTGATCACTCCATTGGGTAGATCCACTGTGTTAAAGCTTGCAGCATCGTTCCCTGCCAAGTCCTGAATCGCATTCTCATCATTTCCAGAAGTTGGATTGGTATATTCCACACTGACAGTCTGACCTGCTGCAATCACCGGACTGGTAATCAGCGTTAAGGTATTTCCATCGGCAACAATATTAATCACATCGACCGTAGTTTGATCTGGGGCTGTACCCACTGTAACGACCAAACTATCTAAAGGAGGCAAATTATCTGCATCCAGCGCTTCATTAAAACTAAGCTCGATATTGCCATTGGCATTAACTTCGGCAGCTAAAAGTACGGGGCCACTAATATCCGGATTCTGCACTCCGCCCACATCATCCGAATCCAGATCTTCTAATACATTCCCTTCTGAATCCTTAATTCCTTGATTATCATCAGGTGTACTATCCTGATATTCAACCGTAACTTCTTGTCCGTCCCGGATCTCTGGTTCCGTAATCAGGATAATCTTGTCATCTTGTACAATAATATCGTTGACTGGAATTTCTTCTCCATCCACAACCACTGTGAAATCTTCAGCGCGTGGATTTGAATCATTAATATTTTCATCAAAACTCAGTTCAAGCTGGCCTTCTTCATTCACAATGACGCCGGTTAACTTCGGCGGACTCATATCCCGATTATCCGAACTACTTCCTGAAGATGAGCCTCCACCTGCTGCCGCCGCGATAGCTCCTAATGCCAATGCCCCACCCAACCAAGGTAAAATGCCCGCAGCTACGGTTCCACTCTCAGCCAGATCTCCTGTAAGCGGGTGATATCGAATCGTATCGAGCATTACCCCATTTTCATCAGTAAATTCCGCCCAGTACAATTGGCCTTCATGTTCAAAAACGATTCGATTATCATTCACTGCATAATCAAAATAATTTTCGATCGTAATAGTTTCACCATTTTTAAAATAGATAACAGCCGAATTACCTTGACGCGTAATTTTTGCTACTTCATCAATCGTGGCATTTACCTTGATCACTGATTTTTCGCTTAAATTCACAATATTAGTATTAATATCCTGAATTAATTCTCCATTCTCTGCCGACAATATCTGTATATTCGCCATATTATTCCCATCCTTTTTTTATAATTTATTTATTGCTTAATTAAACGTGAAATACATAGCATCAAAATCAAGAGATGAGAATCTGAAAAATGTTATCTTTAACTTGTTACCAAATATTAGAAACATAGTGAAATGAATAAATTAAAAACTTATTATAAAATTAAGCTGTTGAATTTTAATATTTTAGCTAGATTTAAATAAATAGATATTAAAATATGGCAAATATGTTTTTGTGAATTATAATTAAATAGTTCTATTAAAATAGGACATTGATCACATAAAATACATT
>NZ_DFDO01000095.1:0-5877 GCF_002367915.1 Acinetobacter sp. UBA3025 | reverse complement strand
TCCGATCTCTTAACCCACACGTAGATCGTTTATGTATGGTCTGTGACTTGAAGCTCTCACGTACGGGCCGCGTAACTGGTTATGAGTTTTATCCATCGGTAATGCATTCAAAAGCACGTTTGACCTATACACAGGTAGCGCAATACTTTGACGGTGCAACTGACGCAATTCCAAAAGATCGTGATATTCACAAATCGCTAAATACGCTTTTCCAGCTTTATCAGATTTTGAAAAATTTACGTGCTGATCGTCATGCAATGGAGTTTGAAACCATTGAAACGTACATGACTTTTGATGAGCTGGGCGGAATTAAAGAAATTTTGCCAAGTACACGTAATGAAGCACATAAGCTGATTGAAGAATGTATGTTGCTAGCCAACGTTGCAGCAGCTGAATATGCATTGAAAAATGAAATACCGATGCTATACCGGGTGCATCAACCACCTGAGTTTTCGCGTATCCAGAAAGTTCGTGATTTCGTGAAGTTGCTGGGTCTGCCATTCCCGGAACAGCCAACACAAGCCGATTATCAAGCGGTGATTGAAGCGACCAAAGACCGGATTGATGCGCCAAGTATTCATGCCGTGTTATTACGTTCCATGATGCAAGCCTATTACGGTGCCGACAATGCTGGCCACTTTGGTCTGGCCTATGAAGCGTATACACACTTCACCTCTCCAATTCGCCGTTATCCGGATCTGTTATTACATCGTGCTATCAAAGCTCATTTGAGTAAAAAGCCATATCCAATTTCAGGTGCATCTTTAGATGATGCCGGTGAGCATTTCTCAGCGACAGAACGCCGTGCTGATGAAGCCTCCCGCTCTGTAACGACCTGGCTGAAATGTCACTATATGCAGCAACATCTTGGTGAAGAGTTCGTCGGAATTATCAGTGCAACGGCTGAATTTGGTTTGTTTGTCACGCTGAAAGACCTCTATGTCGATGGTATGGTGCATGTTAGCCAGTTGGGCGATGACTTCTTTGTCTTTGATCAAAGCAGCCAGAGTCTGGTCGGCCAGAACCATGGCCAGATCTTTGGTCTGGGTGATGAAGTCAAGATCAAGGTCGCTGGAGTCAATCTGGAAGAACGCAAAATTGACTTTGAATTGATCCAGCAACTGACTCATGCGGGTCGTCCAATTCGCGCCCGTGCTCCACGTGTCGCAGAAAAAAAACCTGCACCACGTCCGGAAGCAAAAGAGGAAGTCTTCAATAATCATGAGCGTGCGCAAAAAGCCCAGCCCAGTGATGATGGAGAACAGCCCATACGACGCAAAAAAGACAAATCCAAGCCCAGTTCCTACAGCAAAAAGCCTGCTAAAAAATCTGCAGGAAAGTCTGAAGCAAAGGCTAAAGATAAAGTAAAGAAAAAAGCTAAGATCAAAAAGAAAAAGTCGAATGCAAAAGCCAAGACTGAATAATTTCTGATGATCATAAAAAGAGCGCTACGGCGCTCTTTTTTATTTTATAATTCAGTTAAATAACGACTAAAAAAATATCATGCTTATTGCATCAAATAATAAACAGCATTTACATATCTATGCGATTCTAATTTTTACGATTTTGATCCTCAGTGACTTTATTGCACTCAAGTATTTTAATTTTGTAGCAACGCCACTTACGAATTATTTTGCATTGATTATAAGCTGTGTCATATGTATTGGAATATTGCTGTATTTTATAAGACTCAAACAGCATGGTTTATCGTTTCCACCTTATCATTGGCGTAATTTCAGAAAGTGCCCCAAATTTTATAGTCTTTTTATCTTTCCTTCGGTCATGATCTCAGCACTTTGGATTAATCTGACCACCTATCCACCCTATCTTTATACGAAGCTAACAGGCGAAACTAACAGTATTTCGATTACTACTCAGGCTGGGAAATTCAAAGGTGTTCGAAATCATATCTCTTATGCCTTTGACACAGAATATAGACATTTACCGGTTATGGAGTTATCTGCTTCTGAGTTTCTGCTTTATCAAAATAAACCCGTTGAACTACAGCTTAAGCTTACAACAAGTAATTTAGGCAGCATTGTGCATGAAATTCAAGAGATCAGGATCCAGTCTGAAGTCGAATAAATAATACCGTCGTATGCTTGATTTCCCTGCCAATAAGCCCTACATCTAGATTTAACACAGGAAATGACTTCGGCAGAAACGACATGACATTAGAAAAAGCAACTTTACCCGTTCCACAATTCGATCAGATTACGCTGGCAGATCTTAAACAAAAAATTGAAAACTGCATTCAGCAAGGTTTGCAATTTCTAAATGAACTGAACCAGACACCTGATACTGTCCAGGAACAACTTGCGGTCCTGAAACAGGTTGATACGCTAGAAAATAATATGAGCGAGTCCTGGGGTGTTTTGTCGCATCTGAACGCAGTCATGAATAATAGTGAAACCCGTGATGTTTATCAGGCATTATTACCGGGTCTAAGTGATTACTATACGCAGCTAGGCCAGCACACAGCGCTATATCAAACCTATCAACATATACAGGATGCACCGGTCTTCAATGAACTACCGGAAGCCCAGCAAAGTGCGATTAAACTGGCACTACGTGACTTTAAATTGTCAGGCGTAGCTCTAGAGGGTGAAGCAAAAAAACGCTATGCAGAAATTTCTGCACGTTTGTCACAGCTTTCCTCAGATTTCTCCAACCATGTACTGGATGCAACTCAAGCTTATTTCAGACCGCTTAAGGAAGAAGAATTAGCGGGGCTGTCTGAAAGTAATATTGAACTGTTAAAACAATATGGCCAGCAACGTGAACTGGATCAGCCGGTTGCTACTTTAGATTTCCCGTCTTATCTGGCCATTATGACTCATGCCGAAGATCGTGGCCTGCGTGAAGAACTCTATAAATCCTATACCACACGCGCGTCAGATCAGTCCGAACAGACTGAATTTGACAATACAGCCATCATGGAAGAAATCCTGAAATTACGTCAGGAAATGGCAGCACTATTAGGCTTTAATAACTATGCCGAATATTCACTGGCCAGCAAAATGGCGCCAAATGTCGAAGCTGTTGATGAATTCCTGCGTGATCTGGCGGAACATGCCCGTGCGCCTGCTAAACAGGAAGTGGCTGAACTGAAAGCCATTGCTGCTAAAGATGGCATCACAGAATTAAAGCCTTGGGACAGCAGTTACTATTCTGAAAAGCTGAAAATGCAGCAGTTTAATCTGTCTCAGGAATCGCTAAAACCCTACTTCCCGGCTCCAAAAATTCTGCAAGGCCTGTTCAGTATCCTGAAACGTTTATATGACATTCAGGTGGTTGAACGTGAAGCGCCTGTTTGGCATCCAGATGCACGTTATTTTGAACTGGAAGACCAAGGCGAAGTGATTGGCGGTTTCTATTTTGACCTCTATGCGCGTCAGGGCAAACGTGGCGGTGCCTGGATGAGCGGCTTCCGGTCACGCATGCAAATTGCTGAAGGTCTGCAAAAACCGATCTGCTATATGGTGGCAAACTTTACTCCACCAGTCGGTAACCGCCCTGCACTACTGACTCATGATGAAGTGATTACCCTGTTCCATGAGTTTGGTCACGGTCTGCATCATATGCTGACAGAAGTAGACAATATTGCTGTGGCTGGTACACACGGCGTGGATTGGGATGCTGTTGAGCTACCAAGCCAGTTTATGGAATTCTGGGCTTGGGATCAGGACAGTTTAAACCTGCTTAGCGAACATATCGAAACCAAGGAAGTCTTACCTGCTGACTTGTTAAAAGCCTTACTGGATGCTCGCTTCTTCCAGTCCGGTATGCAAACTTTGCGTCAGCTGGAATTTGCTTTATTCGATCTGACCATTCACCGTGCCAATCCGGCATTGAATGCTGAACAGATTCAGACAACCTTGAACGAAATTCGTGAGAAATACGCCGTTTTACCCACTACAGCATATAACCGGTTCCAGCACAGCTTTAGTCATATCTTCGCGGGTGGATATGCAGCGGGCTATTATTCTTATAAATGGGCAGAAGTTTTGGCCAGTGATGCCTTCGATCGCTTCGAAGAAGAAGGAATTTTTAACACTGAAACCGGAAAGCAGTTTAGACAAAAAATTCTAGCAGTTGGCGGAAAAGACACAGCACTTGACGCATTTATCAATTTCCGCGGACGCGAGCCAAAAATAGATGCTTTGTTACGTCATCAAGGTTGGACGAACCGCTCTAAAAACGCTTAAACTACGTTTTTAAGTAAATCACAGGGTGAGTATGATGGCTATCAAACGTCGTTTCATTGCAGGCGCAAAATGTCCTAAATGTCAGGCGTTAGATCGGATCGTTATGCTGACCTCTGGTGAAGCTGAATGGATTGAATGTATCGAATGTGGGTATGAAGAAAACCGTCCTACCCATATCGAGGAACCTGAGTCACCAGCCGTTCCGGATGAAATTGGTGTGATTCAGTTTAAACCCCGTCAGCCAAAAGAATAATTTCGGGAACCTAAATGACTCTAGATCATCGACAAAATCCTAAACTTTTATGGGGAATAGTGAGCGGATTAATTGTTGTGATTATTGCCGTTTTAATAATTACACAGTTTTTTCTCACGCAAAATGAAACATTACCAGCACATCAGGGTGACTTGATGCATGCACCGGTGACACAAGCCGCACCTAAAGCAGAACCTGAACCGGAAGAAATTGTGCCTACTTCTGAAAATGTTCTGGTCGATGCCTCTATTATAAGAGAAGAAGTCACTGAGAATGCCACTTTGGCGAAAGAAGAAATTGCCAAACTGGAAGATATTCAGCAACAGCTCAATGAGCAGGAAAAAAGCCTGAAGCAACAGCATAGTGATGCGGATGAGCTGATTAAACTCAAAGAGGAACAAATCAAGTTACTCGAAGCACAACTGGCACAATAGGCGGAATGAGTTAGGGATTTTCAGCTAGAATATCCACAGATTTTCTAGCTAAGTTCCCTCATGAGTGTAGCCTCTCCCTCGCATCTGGTTAAGGCAATTGTCTTTCTGACCTGTTCCGCCTTCTTGTTTTCAGTCATGGGCGTCTGTATCCGCTTTGCCTCACACACCGTTGACAATGCCACTGTGGTATTTTTCCGGAATTTTGTCGGCCTGTTTATTTTTCTTCCTTTAATCTTCAATAAAGGCATTAGCTTTTTTAAAACTGAAAAACTCTGGATGCACACCTGGCGTTCTGTCGCAGGTCTGACGGCGATGTATGGCTTTTTCTATGCCATTGCACATTTAAAGCTCTCCAATGCCATGGTCTTTACCTATTCCTCACCAATTTTTATTCCGCTGATTGCTTGGCTGTTTCTAAAAGAAAAAGTCACTCAAAGCATGTTACTGGCTGCTGCGATCGGTTTTATTGGCGTGTTGTGCGTGGCTAAGCCTGATTCCGGTTTATTTAACCTGATGTCCGTGATTGGCTTGAGTGCCAGCTTCTTGGCTGCTATGGCTTTTGTCACGGTTCGTGCACTGACTCAGACCGAACCACCAGAACGGATTGTGTTTTATTTCTGTTTGATCGGCACCCTGATTTCCATGATTCCAATGTTCTGGCATTGGCGTCCTTATACCCTGACTGAACTCGGTTATTTAATTGCAGCCGGTTTATTGGCAAATACCAGCCAGTTATTTCTATCCAATGCTTATAAACTGGCGCCTGCTGGTCAGATTGGACCAGTGAACTATATTGCGATTTTCTTTGCTGGCTTATGGGGCTATTTATTCTGGGAAGAAATTCCTGATCTCTATAGCCTGCTCGGACTAGGACTGATTTTTTGTGGGATTTTACTGTGTAGTCCTGTTTTACAAAATAAGCTTAGGCTGCGTTAAGGCTACAACAAAAAAAGCACCCGAAGGCACTGCTGTCCCATAGTTT
>NZ_DFDO01000077.1:0-14999 GCF_002367915.1 Acinetobacter sp. UBA3025 | reverse complement strand
CTTCCCGAGCCTGAAACAGCAGCTGGAAGAATATAGCCATGATACTGCAATCCAGAACTATCTGAATCTGGCCAATCGTTCACAGGCTTTCGATAAATGGCTGGAACATAATATTCAACTCGATTGGGTGGAAGCTGAAGTTGTCAAAGATCCACCAAGTAAAATCAAGTCAAAGGCTAAAACTGAAGATCATTTGAACTTCCAGTTATTACAACATCTGGAAAAACCGGAAGAAAGTGTGGATATCGTGTCTGCCTATTTTGTACCGGAAAAACAGGGTGCAGAACGTCTCAAGAAACTGGCTTCAGAAGATGTCAAAGTTCGTGTACTCACCAACTCTTATAAGGCCAATGACGTGCCGCTGGTCCATGCCTTTTATGCTAAATATCGTCAGGAATTGCTGGAAAATGATGTAAAGCTCTATGAGTTTTTGGCCGCGCCAGATGCCGACAACCTGAATGCCAATACTGAAGAGCTGGCACAAAAAGCGAAGGTCAGCTTAAAAGGCCTGAGCCGTTCCAGCCTGCATGCCAAACTGATGGCCATTGACCAGAAACAGGTATTTATCGGTTCTTTTAATTTCGATCCACGTTCAGCTTATTTGAATACTGAAATTGGCGTATTGCTAAATAGTCCTAATTTGGCCCGTGCAGTACACGAAACCATGGACAAAAACTTAAGCAAGTATGCCTATAAGCTGGTTCTGGATGCCAACCAGAACATTAACTGGAAAATCCGCAATGCCAAAGGTGAAACAAAGACCTTTAAAAAAGAGCCAGGAATGAAGTGGTATCAAAAAGCCTCAATAAAATTCCTGTCGATACTCCCGATCGAAGGTTTTATGTAATGAATATCTCTGAGTATTTCTAATAAAAAAGCCTCTTAATGAGGCTTTTTTAATACTTTGGCTTGCAACCTTTGCAAACCCTCCAGCATATTTTCATGTACTAATGCAGTCAGGCTTTCTATTGTATGCCCTTCGGTCGCAATTGCCGGCAAGGCCATCAGATGAGCCGTGACTTTAGGCATTTCCAGAACATTCTGTACATGTTTGGCAAAACTGATATTCCCAATAAAAGGTGCCACCATATCCAGTTCGCCCTGCTGATTCACATAACAGATCAGGCAGATTTGTACCGGACGTTGCGCTTCAATCGCCGCACCGAGAATACGTCCATAAATTTTTTTAATTGAGCGTCCATCAGATGTGGTCGCTTCAGGAAAAAACAGGACTGGAATATTCTGCTTCAGGAAGCCGGTAATCTGTTCACGGATTCGGACCGAATCTCCTGAACCACGCTTGATAAATAAGGTGCCACCACCTTTAGCCAGCTTGCCTAAAATTGGCCAATTTTCAATTTCAGCTTTGGCCAGAAAAAACACTCGCGCGCCTGAACCCAAAACGGCGATATCCAGCCAGGACACATGATTGCTCACCCATAATGCCGGCTCACGTGGAATCACGCCATGGACCTGAACCTCAATATTAAATACCTTGCACAACTGGCGACAGAAATACTGCACATATCGGGTATTGTTCGGGTTATTCGGGTCTTTATACAAACCATGACGGTAAACCAGATAAAACCCCTGGCTGATGGCTGCTAATGCAGAAGTCGTTTTTCTTGTATAAAGAAAGAATTTTGCAAAACCTTGTATCTCAGGTGATTGATTTTGTACAGTCGAGTTCATAAAAAGGTCACTAAATCCTAAACAAGATACAGGGAATATCCACGAATTAAACTCATTTTATACTGTTCATGTCCAACTTGCATTGATAATAAAAAACGACCAAGTACATCTATATTTTCAATTTAAATTCATTAAATAAATTAAATAAAATAAATTAATCGAAATATTAGATTAAAAAGGATGCTCATCATGCAAGATGAAACAGTGAAATCAGCTGAGATGATTCGGCCCTTAAAAGTATTAAGCTATATCTTGGGTGGTACCCTGTTATATACGGCGTTGCTCGTAACACTTGCACAACTGTTTGTCACGGCACTCTAAAACAAAGCTCGCTATTTCTGTATCTGTAAAGTTCATTTTCAACTAAAATGAAGTTTTCAACTGGAGATTGGCCTGAGTGGAATATTTTGAGCAACATCAGGGAAAAGAACGCGTCATACTGGTCAGTGTGAGTGTACAAATGCTGGATGACCTTGATGCTGAAGAGTTTCATCTGTTAGCTCAATCTGCAAATGCCGAAATTCTGGAACATCTTTTTGTTCAACGCTTAAAACCGGATGCCAAATTCTTTGTGGGTTCAGGAAAAGCAGAAGAAATTGCTGAACGGGTCAAAGAACTGGATGCCAATCTGGTTATTTTCGATCATGCGCTGACACCTGCCCAAGCACGTAACCTTGAAAATGTGGTGCATTGCCGGGTGGTTGATCGTACCGAACTCATCCTCGATATTTTTGCACAGCGTGCCCGTACCTATGAAGGGAAACTGCAAGTTGAACTGGCACAATTACAGCATCTGTCTTCACGACTGGTTCGTAGCCGTACCAATCTGGATAGCCAGAAAGGCGGGATCGGTCTGCGTGGTCCGGGTGAAACCCTGCTAGAAACAGATCGCCGTTTATTGCGTATCCGCATGGGACAGCTTAAAACCAAAATAGAAAAAGTCCGTCAAACCCGTATTCAGGGCCGTGTTGCTCGGCAAAAAGCGGCTGTTCCAACCGTGTCTTTAGTAGGTTATACCAATGCGGGAAAATCTACCTTATTCAATATTCTGGCCGATAGCGATGTTTATGCAGCAGACCAACTATTTGCGACTCTGGATCCAACTTTAAGACGCCTGCAATGGGACGGCGTCGGTAATCTGGTACTGGCAGATACGGTAGGCTTTGTGCGCAATCTTTCGCATTCACTGGTCGAATCTTTTAAAGCAACTCTGGAAGAAACCGTTGAAGCCACCCTGCTTTTGCATGTGATTGATTCCAGCAGTCCGGAAATGCTTGAACAAATTGAAGCCGTTGAAAAGGTGCTCAAGGAAATTGGTGCCGACGTCCCGGTGTTACGGGTTTATAATAAAATCGACTGTAGCGGTGAAGATGCCAAAATCATTTATCGCCAGCCCGGTCAGCCTGAACGAGTCTATGTTTCAGCACATAGTGGTGAAGGTCTGGATCTGTTACGCAAAGCCGTGCATGAAGCATTAATGGGTCAGATTCAGCACTTTGAACTGGTATTGAAACCTGCCTATGGCAAACTGCGCAATCAACTTTATGCGCTGAACGTGATTCAGTCTGAACATTATGATGATGAAGGTCAGTTACATATCGATGTACGGATTGCACCTCCGAAGCTGGAACAGTTGATCAAACAGGCTCATTTACCGATAGAAGAAATTCTGGGATCTCAAGCACTTCAATTCCAGCGTCCACTTGAAGAGTTTGAAATCCAGCGTAAGATCGAGTAAAACTTGATAAGTAAACTTTTAAATGACATCACCAATGAACTGGATAAAACATATTGACTGGCCAGCATGGATCAGCACTCTCCTCTTAATTATTGTATTTCGTGAAGCTTCAGTCTGGCTAATGACCCAGCTAGATCATCCTGAATTGGGCAACCTGGTCGGACTCATCAGCCTGCTAGTCACCTTATTTGCCTGGCGCTATTTTGGCAAAATTCCAGCGCGTCTGGTGGATACTAATAACAAGCTGATGAAAGAAAGTGCCTTCGCTTTTTTACCGATTAGTGCAGGCGCGCTAATTATGTTGATGCATATGGGACAAAAAATTCCGGCCTTTATGCTGGTGTTATGCCTGAGTACTCTGCTCCCTCTTTGGATCTACGCCAAAATGGCAAAACGCTGGTTATAGGAGTCGCACATGTTTTCTGTTCTTTATGGCTTTGCGATTACCTTAATTGCTTATCTGCTTGCCAAACCCTGCAATCGTGTTATTCCGCAAATTCCTGTGATTGTGTTTAGCATGTTCCTGGTGCTGGTGATTTTATTGGTGCTGGGTATTCCTTATGAGCATTATATGGATGAGGTCAATCCACTGTTTAACCATTTGCTTGGTTATGTCACAGTTGCACTGGCGATTCCGCTAGCCGCCATGCGTTATGATGACCTGCCACTGAAAGCTATTGTCGGAATTCTGGTTTTTGCCAGTATCAGTGCGGTCGCCTTACCGATGGGTCTCGCCTATTTACTACATATGTCTTCTGGCGACATCATGGCCTTTGCCACCCGTGCAGTCACGACACCAATTGCAATTAATATTGCGACCTTACTGGAGGCACCTGTTAGTCTGGCCATTCTGATCGTCATTTTGTCTGGCGTAATTGGTGCAGCATTTTCACCATTTATTTTACGACATATCAATGATGAGCGTGCTTCAGGTCTGGCTCTAGGTCTAGCAGCACATGCGATTGGTACAGCTCAAGCCTGGCAGCGTGGCAGTGTTGCCGGACGTTATGCTACGTTTGGCATGGCAGTGAATGCCGTTTTTACTGCGATCTGGTTGCCAACTTTTATACTTTATCTGCAAAAAATGTGACTCATCAATCAATATTTAACGTTTGTTTCTGAATGAAACTATTCTTACTATAGGGAAATAAAGAATTTTTCACTCAGGAACAGACCTATGAAAAAGGTTCAATTATTATCCTTTTTAGCCCTGACCTTTTTCAGTCATCTGGCTTTCGCTTCCGATATTTCAGGCACCTGGAGAAGTATTGACGATAAAACAGGATCAGCTAAAGCGATTCTGGAAATTCGTGAAACTTCAAATGGTGTTTATACTGCCAAAATTACCAAGATTACGCCTCGTCCTGGCTATACACCGCGCGAAACCTGTGTTTCCTGCCCTGCACCTTATACCAATAAACCGATTCTTGGTCTGGATGTACTCACCGGCTTAAAGGATGCAGGCAATAATAATTTCTCTCAAGGTAAACTGATTGACCCTTTATCCGGCAATATTTATAACACCAAAGCTAAATTAAGTGCCAATGGCAAACGTCTAACCCTACGTGGTTATGTGGGTGTTTCAGCCTTAGGACGCAGCCAGACTTGGATTAAACAAGATTAATTCATGACTTAGTGCACAGAAGCTTGCATTTTCATGCATTAAGTTGTATCAATATTAGACAGATGCTTTTTTTATACAATATAAAACATGCATATAAATATTAGATTCATTTGCTTTAACAGGCTTAGCATCAAACGGATTTTGATGGGCAATATAAGGAGATAGAATGCAAGACATTACCATGTTAAAGATCTTATTGAATTTCTCTGCTTTTACTGAAAATTCAGCCACAAAGCAATTAACATCGGCATATTTCTGTCATGGGGAATCAACAGGGTTAAAGCAGATTGATCGAGCAATCTGCAACGCTCATTACTCTAAAATCAACCAAAATTAAAAAACCACACGCTTGTGTTTGGGATAGTTTGTTTCATCTATGAAAAAAGGATAAATATAAATGAATAAATCTAAATTAGGATTAATGCTCATTGCTACATTCATGACTGGGACCATTTATGCACAAGACTTGACCGGGACATGGCAACAAATCGATGATAAGACTGGTTCACCCAAAGCACTGATTGAAATCCGTCAGGACAGCAATGGTACTTATGCCGGCAAGATTGTCAAAGTAACGCCTCGTCCAGGTTATACCCCGCAAAAAACCTGTAATAAATGTCCTGCTCCTTATACTAATCAGCCAATCCTGGGGATGGATGTACTGACAGGTTTAAAACAGGTTGGTGATAGCGTGAATTATGAAAAAGGTCGTGTGATTGATCCATTGACAGGTAAAATTTACGATGCCAAGGTTCGTCTGAGCAGCAACGGCAAACGTTTAACCCTACGCGGTTATGTGGGTGTATCTGCTCTGGGTCGTAGCCAAACCTGGATTCGTCAGGAATAAGTTCACACTTTTTCTCAAAGCTGCCAAACAGGCAGCTTTTTTTATAAATTTAATTCCATGTTTTTAATTATTTATTGACTATTTGTGCAATCTTCCTAACATGTGCGGGTAATAATGAAAAGTTCTTTGGAATGATGGATATGTTAAAGAAGATATTCCTTGCCACATTGACTACAGGATTCATGATGAACCTGTGGGCTCAAGATATTAGCGGAACCTGGCAACAAATTGATGATAAAACTGGAGCAGCAAAAGCCATCATTGTCATCGAAAAAGAAGCAAATAATACTTACTCAGGCAAGATTGCGAAAATCACGCCACGTCCAGGTTATACACCACGCGAAAAATGTAATAAATGTCCAGCCCCTTATACCGATCAACCGATTTTAGGCATGACTATTCTAAAAGGCCTGAAACACGTTGAAGGCACCAAAAATTATGAAAAAGGTCGTGTCATTGATCCATTGGCAGGTAAAATTTATGATGCCAAGGTTCGTCTAAACAATACCGGCAAGCGTTTAACACTACGTGCCAGTATGGGTGTTTCAGTTCTGGGCCGCAACCAGACCTGGATTCGCGCAGACTAATCATCAGCACAATAAAAAAGCCACGTTCAACGTGGCTTTTTTGAGCTTTAAATATTTTAAAATACCGGATTATCGACGGCAAACATTTGCTGGTCTTCCAGTCGATAAGCCATCAACTGATTACCCCAGACACAGCCGCCATCGACATTCTGAATTCGCCCAGAAATGGTTTTACCCTGTAAAGCGGCCCAGTGTCCAAATACAATTTGATGGGTTGCTGCAGTTTTCGATTCAAATTCAAACCAAGGCTTAAAACCTTCTGGCATCGGATCATCCAGTGAATCTTTAAAACTATATTCCAGACGCCCTTCTGCATCAGTTAAACGCATCCGGGTCAGGTAATTCACGATACAGCGTGTACGCTCATGACCTTCTAATTCATCTGACCAGAGTGTAGGCTCTTTCCCAAACATTTCCTTTAAGAAAGTATCCACCACCTCAAAATCATCATGGGCAATAATGGCTTCTACTTCTTTAGCCAATTCAGCCGTCTTGGCTGCATCCCAGATATTGGGAATACCGGCATGGGTCAGTACCGTCTGTTCATTCGGAAACAGACACATCGGCTGTTTACGGATCCAGTCAATTAACTCATCACTGTCGATCGCATCAATCACATCACGGACATTATCCTTGTCTTTAATCGGCTTAATACCGCGTGCATAAGCCAGCAAAGTCAGGTCATGATTACCCAGCACTGTTGCCGCCACGCCATTATCGACAAGCTTTTTAATGAAGCGTAATGCACCCAGCGAGTTTTCCCCTCTAGCCACCAGATCACCAGCAAACCAGACAAAGTCCTGATCAGGATCAAAACGGATTTCTTTCAGCAGTGCCTTCAAGGCTTCAAAACAGCCTTGTACATCACCAATCACATAATTGTATCGAACAGTGCGGGTCATTATTTTTAAGCTACCATTTGATCAGATAATGCCACAAATTGGGCAAGTGACAGTGTCTCTGGACGTGCCATTGGATCCACACCTGCCTTTTCAAAACCATCTTCAACCAGCATCCCTTTCAGGCTATTACGCAAAGTCTTACGGCGCTGGGTAAATACATGCGATACCAGACGAGCCAAAGCTTTTTCATTTTTTGCCACGATCGGTTTTACATCATATGGCTCCAAACGGAACACGGCAGATGTCACTTTTGGTGGCGGATTAAAAGAACCTGGCGGCACTTCAAACAGAAAAGTCGGTTTGCAGTAATACTGGATCATCACCGACAAACGACCATATTCTTTGGTGTTCGGTGAAGCTGTAATACGATCGACCACTTCTTTTTGCAGCATGAAGTGCATGTCTTTCACTTTGTCACCAAATTCCAGGAGATGGAACAATAGTGGTGTTGAAATGTTATAAGGCAGGTTTCCGACTACACGTAGCGGACGACCTTCTTCAAACAAATTAGTGAAATCGTATTTCAGTGCGTCTGTTTCAATAATGGTTAAACGTTCAGGATGCGGCACACGACTCGGCAAACCAGCGGCCAAGTCACGGTCCAGCTCAAGTACGGTCAAGGCATCACATTCACCAATTAAAGGAGATGTCAAAGCTGCCAGACCCGGGCCAATTTCAACAATATTTTCGCCTGCACGCGGATTTACGGAACGCACAATTTTGGCAATGACACGTTGGTCATGTAAGAAGTTTTGACCAAAACGCTTGCGCGTGTGATGCCCTTCATCTTTTGGGTTTAAGGCATTAATCTGATACATAGACATTTCCAACGTGTAATAAAGACGAGATCATTGACGCGCTAAATCCAGCGCCAAGTCCACAGCCACATGTAAGCTTGAGCTTTTCGCAAGGCCTGTACCTGCGAGGGAGAGTGCTGTGCCGTGATCGACAGAAGTTCGGATAAACGGTAAGCCCAAGGTAATATTGATGGCTTCACCAAAGCCCTGAGATTTTAACACAGGTAAACCTTGATCGTGATACATCGCCAGAACAGCATCGGCATCTTTCAAATTTTCAGCGGTAAATAAAGTATCTGCAGGCAGGCTCAGACTCATATTGATACCTTGAGTACGGTAAGTCTCCAGTACTGGATTGATGACTTCAATCTCTTCCATACCCAAATAACCGCCCTCACCTGCATGTGGATTTAAACCACAGACCAGAATATGCGGATGCTCGATTTTAAACTTCGATTTTAAGTCATGAATCAGGATATCAATCACCTGATGCAAGCGTTCCGGAGTAATGGCATCGGCAACTGCACGAAGTGGCAGATGGGTGGTTGCTAAAGCAACACGTAAAGTTTTAGTCGCTAGCATCATCACCACACGCGGTACACCAGCAAATTCCTGGTAATACTCGGTATGACCACTGAAATGGATGCCTGCATCATTAATGACTGACTTCTGCACTGGCGCTGTAGCCACTCCGACACTTTTACCTGATATGGCATATTTGGCTGAACGACGCAGCTGTTCGAGTACATAAGCGGCATTGTGGCTATTTAGCTGACCTAGTACTACCGGTTCTTTTAAAGGCACATGCTCAACATAAAGCTGACCTTTTTCTGAAGAAGTCGTTTGCCCTGTGTATTCAATCAGTTCAACCAGAAGTTTTAACTGCTGCGCCCGTTGACGGAGCATATACAGATCGGCAAGTACCACCAATGGACGCTCATCAATACGATCCGCCAGACTCAAGCAGATATCTGGACCAATTCCGGCAGGTTCACCACTGGTAATATATAAAGGCAGCATGACTTTCTTCTGTATTATCAATTGTCCTTATTTTAGTACAAATTTCACAGGGAAAGTTTTAGATAAAGGTTTAGATGATGTTTATTCAAATAATACTGTACATTTCTCATTATATTAAAGAAAGATAAAACCGGGCTGACGTCAATAAACCCTATAAAGAGTTTCAGGCAATCCTCTCAACACTCGACATGTTTAGCTTTTGGCATTTTCAAAGAGGATTGTCTCAAGTTTAGAAAGCAAACCTACGCAGACGCGAAGACAGGTCATTTGCTAAAGAAATACATATTAAAAAACAGGTGAATTCATTCATACAAAGAGGCGCCCATAGTCTTAGGCCTATTTTATTATTTAATGATTAATCATATGTGTTTATAGGCTAAAAATCCTACTGGTCATTCATTGAAAGACGTTGTAAAATACAGCGCTTGAAATTTTATATTTTCATTGTGGTTCTCCCGGCTTTCGGGTAGAATTCGGTCTCCTTTTGTTTGGACAGCTTCCATAGTCCAAACCAACTATAATAGGTAGTGGTTTAATGAAAACTCTCAGCGCTAAGCCAGCTGAAGTTCAACACGACTGGTACGTTGTTGATGCTTCTGGCAAAACTTTAGGTCGTCTCGCGACTGAAATCGCTCGTCGTTTACGCGGTAAGCATAAAACTTCTTATACTCCTCACGTTGACACTGGTGATTACATCGTTGTTATCAATGCTGAGCAAGTTCAAGTGACTGGTAACAAATCACTTGACAAGAAATACTATCGCCATACTGGTTTCCCTGGTGGTATTCGTGAAACTAATTTTGAAAAATTAGTTGCTCACAAACCAGAAGAAATTTTCCAACGCGCTGTAAAAGGCATGTTGCCAAAAGGTCCTCTTGGTTATGCAATGATCAAAAAAATGAAAGTGTACGCTGGTACTGAGCATCCACATACTGCTCAACAGCCACAAGTTTTGGACATCTAAGGGATACAGCACATGGCTACTAACTATGGTACAGGTCGCCGTAAGACCGCAACTGCACGTGTTTTCCTATCTGCTGGTACTGGTAAACTCGTAATCAACAACCGTTCTTTAGAACAATACTTCGGTCGTGAGACTGCTCGTATGGTTGTTCGTCAACCTCTAGAGCTTCTTGAAGCGACTGAGAAATATGACCTTTACATCACTGTTGCTGGTGGTGGTATCGGTGGTCAAGCAGGCGCTATCCGTCACGGTATTACTCGTGCACTGATCGCTTCTGACGAAACTCTTAAACCTGCTCTTCGTCAAGCTGGTTTCGTTACTCGTGATGCTCGTGAAGTTGAACGTAAGAAACTTGGTTTACGTAAAGCTCGTAAACGTCCTCAATTCTCTAAACGTTAATTCGTTTACCGAATCGGACAAAAAACCCTGGTTTATTCCAGGGTTTTTTATGGCTTGAAATTGACCACTTAGTTGGATTCTATATTTATTGTTCATGCACATCCTTACCCCATACCCCTTCATGACACCAGAAGGATTTGGTCAGATAATAATTCGCAACACCGATGATAATAAACAGAATGATTAAGCCAAAATTCATGATCATATTGTTCTGCTCCTTTCATTTTTTTCTCTACTCTACCCTGCCTTAGTCCAATTGGCTTTTTATGCTTCGTGCTTTTTAGGTTGATTTTTAGTATCCTAGTCTATTCATTAGAACTTAATCAGGATTTATGTCAGTCGAAAGCGCGCCACTTCAAGGAATCACCTTATATAGCCATGCCGATGACTTTCGTTCCCATTGGATTCGCTACGTACTTGCTGAAAAGCAGATTAAATATAACCTGATCCTGGTCGATAGTGATGATGAAGATCTGGCCAGCCTCAATCCTTATAATCAGCTACCGATGCTGATTGAAAATGATCTGAAATTATTTATTAGCCAGATTATTTCTGAATATATTGATGATCGCTATCGCCAGAACAAGCTCTATGCCGATGCACCGATGCCGCGAGCTGAGCAACGCCAATATCTATGGCGCTTTGAACATGACTGGCTTAAACTGGCCGATATCATGCTCAAACACCCGGATTCTTTAGATCCCGCTGCGAAAGCTCAGGCGCAAAAACAGCTTCGCGATATTCTGGTATCACTGATGCCACTATTTCAGCACTTTCCCTATTTCATGTCAGAGCAGTTCAGTATCTTGGACTGCATGCTTGCGCCGATGTTCATCCGTTTGCACAGTATGGGTGTAGAATTACCTAAACAGCAATGCCGCCCATTCTATCTGTATTGCCAGCGAATCTTCAGCCGTCCTGCTTTTATCAAATCAATGACGTTGCAGGAAAAGAACCGCTACGCTGCCCAGTTATCAAATTAATCGAGTATTCATTATGTCTGAACAGGAATTCAACCTTACGCCTACACGTCCTTATATGTCTCGTGCGATTTATGAATGGATCTGTGATAACAATATGACACCATACCTATTGGTTGATGCTACGCGTCCAAATACCATGGTTCCAGAACAGTTTATTAAAGATGGCCAGATTGTCCTGAATATTGTGCCGCATGCAGTTCATGCGCTGAATATGGATAATGAAGCCATCACCTTCTCAGCACGTTTTGGTGGTGTATCACGTGATATCTATGTACCGATGGCAGCAGTCCTCGGGATCTATGCACGTGAAAATGGTCAAGGATTATTCTTTGATCCAAATGAATATGAGCATACACAAAGTGATGAAGATGCTTTAAAATCAAGCACTGAAGAACAGCCTGAACCCGCAAAGAAAAAACCAACCCTAAGGTTATTAGATTAAAAATAATGGAGTAAGTGAATGGCTTTTGATTTAGTACAATATTTTGTTGAACAGATAGAAACTCAAAAGCCTGAGCTTCTACAAGGCTATACAAAAGAAGAAAGACGTAAATATATTTCAGAAATCAATGCTCTCACTTTAGGCAAACTGATTAGCGAATGGCGTAACAATCCGCAAAAAATATATAATGAAATCAAGCATCCAGATAAACTTTATATTCTGGAAATAGCCCGTCACCTGACTACCCGAGTGGAAAACAAGTCAACTTTACCGAAACCCGAGCTGGAACAGCTCACGTCTGAAATTTTCCATTTTCAGCTGACTGAATTGAAGCAGTTACATGATACTGGCAATCATAATCAGACCAGTATCCAAGAGCTGTTGAAAGGACAAATTGAACATTTGTCTGGCCAGGCAGATGATTGGGTTTGGACAACAAATAACCTAACAGAACTCAAAGGCTCTAAACCAATTCATGAAGAAGAGCTATCATTAGAAGCATCAATGAAGGAGTTTAGCCAAATGGTTCATCAAAATAGCCAGCATCATGATGTTGAAGAAGTTGCTGTTGTAGAAACACCAACCTGGGCAAAAATCGTTGAGCCAGTGGTTGCGCTTGCGATTCTTTGGGTACTGATTGAAGCAGTATTACGTGTATTTGCGTAAATACTTCAACCTCAAAAATTCAGTTTTACTAAAAGCCAATGAGATATTGGCTTTTTTTATTCTTTAAATTTATTAGAGAATGAAGTGAATCTATTTTTTCAACTGAAATTTTTACCTAATTAGTTCCATAATCCATTCAAAATATTTTATTACATCTTTTAGATTAAGGTGAGATTATAGATTAAAAAATAATCACAGAATCATTTCACATATCCTTAAATAAAAAAATAAACGCATCACATAATTAAAAAGTACAAGTTAAAAATTAAGATATAAAGTAAAACATTAAATTTTATATGGTTTTTATTTCAATTGTAATTTACTTGCCCATTTTTATAATGAATTTGAATGAAAAAGATAATATTCGAACTTCATCAAATACAACTAACGCATCAACTATTTTTATAATAGGGAAATATTATGGCTAAGGTAACCTAAGATACACTTACAGACATTGATGGTTTCGTTGCTGCAGCATTAGCTGATGGTGAAAGCGGCTTGGCTTTAGCAACTCAAGGTGGTGGCAATATCGATCTTGGCCGGCAATACAGAAGTGGTTCGCGCAAAACGCCGTGTAGCGAATTCATTAAATCTGAATGACTCGATTGAAGATATTCTGATTACGCTGGGCAAGCAATATCATCTCATTCGCCCACTCGAAAAGAATAACAATGTATTCCTGTATCTTGTACTGGATCGTTCTAAAGCAAACCTGGCTATGGCTCGTCATGAGCTTAAATCTTTTGAACAAGGTTTAGACTTTAGCTAATACACAGTTTTCCCCTTTATTTCATGCAATAAAGGGGATCCTTATGCGCTTCACCCAATAAAATATAAACTTTAATCGAGACTTAAAATGCATAGGCATTATATTCATATTGGAATAGCAGGTTTAAGTATTCACGATGCAGATGAACTAAAAAAGACTTTACAGCACATCACTCCTGATCATTTTATCCTGCAATGGAACACTGCTTCCGATCCTCATCTCGATTGCCTGTTGGTGTATGAATACTTTCTTGAAACAGAGGGTATCCAACGTGTTCTCAAAAACCAAAAATGCCCTTATTTATGTATCTCTAAAAATGCTCAATATTCGAACCAGATTATAAATAATACGCTCGCTTTACCCCTGCAAAACACACAAATTCTCAAGCACTGGTTTGAGCAAAATATTCTTAATTCAGAAATTACCTCTGAAATAGAAGAACCTATATTTTCAGCCCCCATTCAGATCCAGCAATCTTCTGACTATCCTTAGACGATTAACTTTTTTAAAGAGATGCTACATCCTGAAAAAGGTAAATTACATCTCTATGCCCGGCATGGCACCATTGCCATCATTGACTCAGCAAAAAATCTGGCCTGGTTAAACAAAGACCGGGCTGAAACAGGCACAGACTTTTCTTTTCAATATGACTTTGCTTCTACTAGCGACCTCTTAAAAGTGACACGTAGAGAAACACAGATTCTGCAGGACTGGTTATGGAATTTCTTCTGGGATTCACCCAGCTTTGCACAGATCGCGCCTGAAGATGGTCACTACGAACTTCACTACTGGCCAAAGCCAGGTCATCCGCTACATAAAAAACGTATTTTTAGATATCTGCCTGCTTTATTCAAGGCGCTAAGATTTCAAAAATTGCTGAACAACATGCGATTTCTTTACTCACACTTCGACAATTTATTGCAGCCAGTATGGCTTCAGGAAATATTGAAAAAATTAATGCTTGGGAAAGTCGTTATCGCACCACTGAGCCAGTTGAAAGAATAGAACAGCAAAGTTTCATTAAAAGCTTTTTTGGAAAGCTACGATTTAAATTTGGATTTTAATAAAGTAAATACTTATGATTCTACAACAATATAAAATCGTTTTTGCGGGCTCCATGGGCGCAGGTAAAACAGCCGCGATACGTTCATTATCTGATATACCAGTGTTACTCACTGAGGCACTGAATACTGACGACCGCAGCCATACAAAAATGGAAACCACGGTAGGAATCGATTATGGTGAGATCACATTAGAAGATGGAACCAAAATTGGCCTATATGGGACGCCTGGACAAAGCCGCTTTGACTTTATCTGGCCTGTCATCTGTCAAGGCGCACTAGGTGCCATTATCCTTATTGATCATACAGTGAGTGATCCGATCCAGGAACTGGAAAGCTATATCGAAGTATTCCAGGAATATACCCATAATATTGCCATTGGGATTACGCACAGTGATCTTGAAAGCCCTCATTTTACCCAGATTTATAAGGACTGGCTGATCCAGCAGGATCTCTATACCCCCCTCTTTTTTGTAGATGCTCGTCAAAAAGACGACATCTTGCTTCT
>NZ_DFDO01000098.1:24560-24909 GCF_002367915.1 Acinetobacter sp. UBA3025 | reverse complement strand
TTCCATCATGTCATCACGGTCTGCACCAAGCGTTTCTGCTGCACTGTACAGGTACAGGCCATGTCCTGCTTCATCTTGTACTTTAGCCAGCAATACCGCTTTACGTTTCAAAGTCGGTGCGCGGGTAATCCAGTTGCCTTCTGGCAGCATGCCAATTACTTCTGAATGTCCATGCTGGCCAATCTGGCGGATCAGGGTCTTTCTATAGGCATCCGGCATCCAGTCCTTCGCTTCAATAGAAATGTCCTGCTCTATCTTCTGATCGAATGTTTGTTGTTGCTTATTCATGTTTGTCTCACTTATCCCAAGTGCTGATACACTCAAATTAAAACGATACAAATATAAAATC
>NZ_DFDO01000098.1:0-24410 GCF_002367915.1 Acinetobacter sp. UBA3025 | reverse complement strand
AAATATAAAATCAATACTATTTTTAAGTATCATATATTTTTCAAAAGCATTTTTTATTAAGTTATTGTATTTATTGTTTTTAATTTTTTAATTACATCAAAGTTACTTTTTTGTTTGCGGATTATGATTGACATTTAAGTTTTTTGATTGCAATTTATGAAACATCAAAAGCAAAAATAAACTCAACAACGTATCATAAATGGAGTTATACAATGTTGGAACTGGACAGCACTACCCAGAGCACGGATCTTCAGGACGACACACAGGCGAATTACTCAGCTAAAGTTAAAGTATTGAGTTCACTGGTTTTAGGTGGTGAACATAGCGCACAAAATGACTTGCGTACGGTCTATCACGCCATTAGCGGTGAAGCGATTTATCAAGTCAGCAGTCACGGCATCGACATGCATAACGTAGTGCAATATGCCAAACAGAAAGGTGCTGCCATTGCCCACTGGACCTTCCACCAGCGTGCCAACGCCCTGAAACAGGTGGCACAATATTTACTGGAACGTAAGGAAGATTATTACCGCTTGGCAGCCGCAACTGGCTGTACCCGCAAAGATGCCTGGATTGATATTGAAGGTGGGATTGGCACCCTGTTTGCCTATTCAAGTCTGGTTCGCCGTGAACTCAGCGATGAAACGGCACTGGTTGAAGATGCCTGGATACCACTATCCAAACAGGGTAGCTTTGGTGCCAAACATATCCTGAGCCCCAAAGCCGGTGTAGCAGTGCATATTAATGCATTTAACTTCCCAATCTGGGGTATGCTGGAAAAAATTGCACCTACTCTACTAGCCGGTGTGCCATGTATTGTTAAACCGGCAACAGAAGGCGCAGAACTGACACATACAGTGGTTAAAGACATTTTAGCCAGTAATTTACTGCCAGAAGGTGCTCTGCAGCTGATCTGCGGACAGACTTACAACCTGTTTGATCACCTGAATGCACAGGATACAATAACCTTCACAGGCTCGGCTGCTACCGGGCAGAAACTACGTGCACATCCACACCTGAATGCCCACTCCATTCCATTCAGCATGGAAGCCGATTCGGTGAACAGCGCCATCCTGACCCAGCAAGCCAACGATGAAACCATTGACTTGTTTGTGCGTGAAGTCTTCCGTGAAATGACGACCAAGGCCGGACAAAAATGTACTGCAATTCGTCGTGCCTTTGTGCCAGCAGCATTACTCGATACTGTACAGCAGCGCCTGACTGAAAAACTACAAAAAGTAGTCATCGGTGATCCTGCACAGGACGGCGTAACCATGGGTGCTCTGGCCAGCGTTAAACAGAAGCATGATGTTGCTGCTAAGGTAGAACAACTGGCACAGGAAGCTGAAATCATCATGGGTAGCCACCTGCGCCAGGACTTTGCCATCCAGGTCGCACATCCGGAAAAATCTGCTTTCTATCCACCAACAGTATTGTTATGTAAAGATCCGGTACAGGCCCAACAGATTCATAATATCGAAGCCTTTGGCCCAGTGGTTACATTGATGCCCTATAGTGACCTACCACAACTGGCAACATTAGTAGCTCGTGGTGAAGGCAGTCTGGTCGCTTCAATCGTGCGTAACCATGATGAAAATATTGAACAGCTACTCAGCAAGATCGCGCCTTGGCATGGTCGTGTGCATATTCTGGATCGTGAAAGCGCTAAGGAAAGTACCGGTCATGGTTCACCACTGCCATTGTTAGTGCATGGTGGTCCGGGGCGTGCTGGCGGTGGTGAGGAACTCGGTGGTCTGCGTGCAGTGAAACACTATATGCAGCGTACTGCTATTCAAGGCTCACCAAATGTGCTGACTCAGGTCGGTCATAGCTGGACTGCGGGTGCGGAGGTATTTGAAGACCGCGTGCATCCATTCAAGAAATCCTTTGATGAACTGCGGATCGGTGAACGCCTGCTGACTGCACGCCGTACCATTACTGAAGCTGATATTGTCAACTTTGGTGGTTTAAGTGGTGATTACTTCTATGCACATATGGATAAGATTGCGGCTGCGGAATCCCTGTTCGGTGAACGCGTCGCACATGGTTACTTCATTGTCTCTGCCGCTGCTGGTCTGTTTGTTGATGCCGCTCCGGGTCCTGTCATTGCTAACTACGGTATGGATAACCTTCGCTTCGTAGAACCGGTGAAAATTGGTGATACCATTCAGGTAGAACTGACCTGCAAGCAGAAAACACCAAAACCACTGCGTGATGAGCAAAAACCGCATGGTGTCGTGGTTTGGGACATCAAAGTGAAAAACCAGCGCAATGAACTAGTCGCGACTTATGACATCCTGACTCTCGTAGAAAAAGCCGCTTAAGCACTATTTTCAGACACTTAAAGCAAAAGGGAATCCATTTGATTCCCTTTTTTATTTATTTAAAAATAATTGTATCTTTTTAATCCAGGCATATTGACGACTGTGCAAATTACTCCTAGATTAGATTAACTGATACATATTAAAAATAAAAATAATTAAATTTGTATCAAATAAACCAATCACTATAACTTGCACAGGATGTTGCATGATGAATGAAAAAACAATGGTCATAAATAAGGTTGACAATGACGTCCAACCACTCGATTCTCATCTAAAAATTACTACGCCTACCCTTGAACAGGTAGCTACAGAAATTCCACCAGCAGCTCCAGAACGTAGCAGCTATCAATGGTATGTGGTGATCATTTGTATGGTGGCCTATATTCTGTCTTTCGTAGACCGTCAGATTTTATCCCTGATGATTGAACCGATTAAGGCTGACCTAATGCTGAGTGATACCCAGTTCAGCCTGTTACAAGGGCTGGCCTTTTCTCTGTTCTATGCATTTATGGGCGTACCAATTGCCGCACTAGCCGATAAAAAATCCCGTGTGAAAATTATTTCGGTCGGGATTGCTTTCTGGAGTCTGGCAACTGCAGCCTGCGGTCTCAGCAAAAACTTTATCCAGATGTTCCTGGCTCGCCTCAGTGTCGGTGCAGGTGAAGCAGCCCTATCTCCTGCTTTTTACTCAATCGTGGCGGATCTATTCCCTAAACATAAACTAGGCCGTGCGCTGGGTGTTTATGCCATTGGTGCCTTTATCGGTTCAGGACTGGCGTTCCTGATTGGCGGTTATGTGATTGGTCTGCTCAAAGATGTTAGCTTTGTCACTTTACCAATGATTGGTGAGATCAAAACCTGGCAGCTAACCTTTATGATTGTCGGTTTACCGGGTGTATTGCTGGCCTTACTGATGATTCTGACCGTACGTGAACCAGAACGTAAAGGCCTCAAAATGGATGCCAATGGTGTCGCAGTTAAAGCATCTTTTAAAAATTCTATAGGTTTTATCAAAACCCATAAAAAAACTTTCTTCTGTCATTTTATTGGCTTCTCTTTCTACACAATGATGCTGTATTCCCTGCTCGGCTGGGCACCGGCCTACTACATGCGTCACTTTGGCCTGGATGCAAGCCAGACCGGATATATCCTTGGAAGTATTATTCTTGTCGCAAATACTTCAGGCGCCCTATTCTGTGGCTGGCTCATCGACTTCTTTTCTAAACGTGGCTATAGCGATGCAGCAATCCGTGCCGGTGCAATTGGCTGTGCTGCCCTGATCATTCCAAGCGTGCTGTTTACCCAAGTCGACAATATGCAGCTTTCATTCGCACTGATCTTTGTGGCGATGTTCTTCTCCACCTTCCCGATTCCAGCATCAGCCGCTGCTACCCAGATGCTGACACCGAACCAGTTGCGCTCTCAGGTATCAGCCAAATTCCTGTTGATTTCTAACCTGATTGCACTCGGTGTGGGTACAACTGCTGTGGCGCTGATTACAGACCGATATTATGAAAATACCTTAATGGTGGGTAATTCGATTTCTATCGTCAATGCTGTAGCTGGTGTAATCGGTGTATTCCTGCTGTATAAAGGCTGTCAGTATTATCGTGAAAGTATGAAAGTCGAAAAACTAATCGATTAAGACAATATTAGATTTTTAAGATTGAAATCCAAACCTTAAATCAGTCGATTTAAGGTTTTTTTATTTAGATCACAAAAGATCAATAGATACTCATTCACCATCAATCTTTTTCTGCAATTCATATGAAAATTAAACTGCCTGGACTTTCCCCCCAAAAAGCCGTATAACACCGTTTTTCGAATTAACACAGGTGTTGACCGTTGAAACTTGTTCTTGCACCCATGGAAGGCTTAACTGACCCGATTATGCGTGATGTACTGACATCCGTCGGGAGCTTCGACTGGTGTGTCACCGAGTTTATTCGTGTCACGGATTCGGTGCTGCCGGATCATATCTATCACACCTACTGCCCTGAACTGTTAAATGACGGCAAAACTGCTGCCGGTACACCGGTGCATGTACAGTTTCTGGGAAATAACCCGGAAATGCTGGCAGCCAATGCAGTGAAAGTCGCTGCTATGGGCGCCCCTGCAATTGACATGAATTTCGGCTGTCCAGCCAAAACCGTAAACCGTCATCGTGGTGGTTCAGTACTGCTAGATGAACCTGAAGTCGTTTATGAACTGGTCAAAGCTGTTCGTGATGCAGTGCCCGCACATATCCCGGTTTCGGCGAAAATGCGTCTGGGTTATATGGATCGCAACTTCATGATGGAAAATGCCCATGCCATTGAAGATGCTGGAGCGGCCTGGGTCACTGTTCATGCGCGGACCAAGGCCGATGGCTATACTCCGCCAGCCTTCTGGGATCAGCTGCAACCAATTCGTGAAGCCTTAAAAATCAATGTCATTGCCAATGGTGAAATCTGGACCAATACCGATGCGAAGCAATGTCAGCTAGAATCGGGCTGTGAAGACCTGATGATTGGCCGTGGTGCGGTCACTACACCTGATCTGACCCAATGTATTCGCCAGAATTCTGATGAGCCGCTCATCACCTGGAATGAACTACTGGAACTGCAAATCCGTTTCCTGAATGGTTCCTATAAAAAGGAAATGAATATGGTCGGCCGTTACAAACAATGGCTGGGTATGATGTCCAAGCATTATCCTGAAGCTAAAGCACTCTGGGATGAGGTCAAACGGATTAAACAGCTGATTGAAATTACTGAAAAGCTAAAAGCCTCGAAAAATTAAGAAAAAGCCTTTGAATGATTCAAAGGCTTTTTTGTTCGGATTCTCGCCTGTTTAAATTTGCGACATGTTCACGGTTGGTTTTCCAGGATTTTTCTAGTACTTCCTTCTCCAAGCGAATCTGGATACGTTTAATCTTGGTGTCAGAAATAACTCGCTGATTAAAGCTTTTTACATAATCTGTCCAACCTGCACCTCGGAATACATAATTCGGCATTGGGGTTTTGAATTCCGCATCTGGCATAAATACAATCACAGAATGCAGCTGGTCTGGCTCAATAATATCAGCCAGTAACTGCTCCAGAACTTTGATGTGCTTATAATTCTGATGAATCGGATTTTGAAATTTATAGCTATTTTTATAAAGTTTTTGCGTCCAGGTCTTTTGTCGCTCGCCACCAAAGATCCAGCCTTTATAGTTTTTGGTTTCAATCACAAACAGGCCATAAGGACTTAATAAGAGATGATCAATTTGTGTGGTGCTCCCTTCTCCATCAGGAAGAGTCAAATCGTTTAATAATCGATACTCAGGGTCTTTCAGATAAAGTTTGACATGCGTGGCAACAGCGAATTCTCCCAGCTTTCCTTTTATAAATGGTTTAAATAACTTAAAAACGATCAAACCAATAAAAAGTAGAAGAACCCACCATAAACTCGACCAGAGTTGGCCTAAGATTTGTGTTGCGAACTGATCCATATTTTAATTTTCATTAATTTTATGATTTTGATCTTAATGGGTTCGCTCAATATTTAACAGAATTTCTTTTTTATCCAGACCGCCTGCAAAGCCTACCAGCTTACCGCTACTGCCAATCACCCGGTGACAAGGTGCAATAATCGAGATCGGGTTTTTACCATTAGCAGCACCCACGGCGCGTACTGCTTTAACATTACCGACCTGTTCAGCGATTTCCCGGTAACTTCGGGTCTCTCCATAAGGAATATTCAGCAAGGCTTGCCAGACTTTTTTCTGAAAATCAGTACCGGCAAAATCTAAAGGGAGCTCAAAAGTACTGCGTTGACCGGCAAAATATTCCTGAAGCTGACGCTGAGCTTCTATCAACACGGGATGCTGTGGATCTTCTACCAGAGTTGCCAATCTAACCCGATTCGGTTTCTCACAATCCCAGAGTACAGCCACCAGTGCCGTTTCATTGGCGACCAATTGCAACTGTCCTACAGGCGAGTCCATATAAATATAACTGAGTTGCATGGCCCTACTCCTACAGAATCAAGCTTGCCAGTTTTTATTTTACTCGAAATCAGAACTGCTCAACAGCTCTTAGGAGGAGGATAATTTCATCAAAACAAGTCCGGAAATAATCAGCACCGCAGCCAGCATACGCATAGCAGAAGCAGGTTCACCTAAAACTATAACACCGACCAGAAATGAGCCGACTGCGCCAATGCCCGTCCAGATGGTATAGGCAGTTCCTAGAGGCAAAGTACGCATGGCATAGGCCAGTAATACAAAACTAAGCACCATAAAAACAATCGTAAAAATACTCGGTGTGAGTTTGCTAAAACCCTCTGAGAGCTTCATGGAATAGGCCCAGACAATCTCAAATAGCCCAGCGAATACAAGTATAATCCAGGCCATATCACCCTCCTCCTGATTAACAGAGTCAGGCCGTCCTGACGATTTTTCTTGTTGAATTTTATAAATTTATTCAACAAGGGAGGTCGTTCCCCCTAAAAAATAGACATTTTATAAAAAAGCAGACAGTAAAACCAAACTGCCGTTTACAAAATTTGACTGAATGAGAATTAACTTAACCATGTCTTACTCAAATGCTCAGGACAACCTGAAGATTTCAGCCTATCTTAAGGAACGCCAACACGGGACATCGTGTTATGACATTACAGAGACTTGAGTAAGAAAAACAAACAAGGAATAAGTCCATATTATTAAGTTATGCACATGAATTAAATTTAAAAATAGCGTGGAGATCTTACACAATGAAACACAAAACTAAGACCTATTGATCACTTTTTGTTTGGCTTGATTATTAACCTTTGATGAATAAACGATCACTAAAATCAAGGGCTGGCATATATAAAAAGAACTCCAATTGAGTTCTTTTTATACAAATTTTGTCTAAGATGCAATCAATCAGGCTACAAACGATTACAAAATATGCAACATATCCATATGGTTATCAACATAGATATCTACACACTTATCCATAAAGTTATCCACAGATTTATGCACCTTAAACATTTTAGAGATTAAAGTTGGATTTGACCGACTTTAGCCAGCTCACTACGCATTTCATCAATCACAGCTTTATAATCTGGCTTGCCAAAAATCGCTGAACCGGCCACAAACATATCTGCACCAGCTTCTGCAATTTCACGAATATTTGCTGGTCCCACACCGCCATCTACTTCTAAGCGGATATCACGACCTGAAGCATCAATGATCTTGCGCGCCTGACGTAATTTATCCAAAGTCATTGGAATGAATTTCTGTCCACCAAAGCCAGGGTTCACACTCATTAGCAATACCTGATCAACCTTATCCAGTACATAATCCAGATAATGCAATGGTGTCGCTGGATTAAATACCAGACCGGCTTTAGCACCACCCGATTTGATCAATTGTAAAGAACGGTCAATATGATCAGATGCTTCCGGATGAAACGTAATAATATCTGCGCCTGCTTCCAGAAAGTCACCAATCATGCGATCTACAGGTTTCACCATGAGATGCACATCAATAGGTGCCTGAATACCATATTTTTTCAGTGCCTTACATACACCTGCGCCAAAGGTTAAATTGGGTACATAGTGATTATCCATAACATCGAAATGCACAACGTCTGCACCGGCCTGAAGTACATTTTCAACTTCTTCACCTAAACGGGCAAAGTCGGCAGACAAAATAGAAGGTGCAATTAAATAAGGCTTGGACATGAAAGGACCTGGCTAAGTAAAATTGGATTTTTCTCATTATACCAAATCCAGTCCTGCTACTGTGACTTGGATGTTGTGTGAATACAATGCTATGTAACGCTGGACAGTATTTGTGCTTAACATCATTTGACCTGGATGAAAATTAAGATGAAGATGATTAATTGAGACAGGAAAACTCGCATATCCATCAACAAAAAATCGAGGCTAAACATGCCTTGATCCTCAGAATATAGAGATATGAGTTTTTGCATTCAATATTAGGGCTAAACAGGTTGACTCATTTTTTCTTCGAATGCATGAATCCGTTCAATTCTTTTGTCCAGCTCGGGATGCGATTCCAGATATTTTTTGAGTTTTCCAATCAAACGTAACCATTTCAGTTCAGACTCGGTAATTTGTCGTTCTTTTCCATCAATATTCAGGGTAAAGTTTTTCATTTTTATCGTTTTATTTTGCTCTGCTAGGATTCTAGCGTTTTCAACCCGCTGCAAAAAGTTCGACAGATGAATACTGGAGATCTGCTGTTGATGCAAATGTTGCATGGCATAATCATCCGCAGCAAGTTCAAGCGCCTGTGAATATCCCGCATCGGCGAGTACCGCTATAGATGCCGCCACCACATCACTTAAATCTCCTGTTACCAAGGCAAATAATCCTGCTGCACCCAGGTTGGAAATCACTTTTTGCATGCTATGTTTTTGTACCAGATGACCTTGTTCATGCGCCAGTACTGCAAGAACCTCTTCATCTGCACCGCTAAGCTTGACCAGTTCATCGGTGACAATAATGGTATTGTTCGGAATCGCAGCTGCATTAAGTCCCATGGTTTCTCCGCCTTGACGGAAAATAATCTTTGCAGGTTGCCCTACCGCGATTTTTTGTTCATACAATTTTTTTAGATGTGCTTGATGCTCTGCGGAGAGCTTGGATGGCTCAGTTTGCTCAATTAATTTCTGCTCAGTTTGATTTCCCACCTCGATCAAGGTCTGTTCGGGAAGTAATTGAGCGAGCTGCTGGGCCGTATATGGAATTCCCCATTTAAGAATAAAAATTACCGCACATATCACGATAATCATCGAGAAGAAAATCAGGAGTGGAGAACGTTCAAATTTCCATATGGCATGATAGATTTCTTTGGATTTAATCTTCAGCCAATGCGGTGCTTTGGTCAAAAATTCGATCCGGCGATCTTCAGGTAATTCGATAATCGGTTTACGTCTCCCGACCCCGCCAATATACGCCATATCAGGATAACTAAAATAAAAGTCAGCCTCGCTCACTTGCTTGGGTGTTTCTTCACTAAGCTTTAGGGCAATCCCGCGTTGCTGATCAGGGACAATCCATGCACGCTGGGCTTCGGCCAAAACCCCATCATAAAATCTGACTTCAACAGGTCGCTTCATCCTACTTGCCCCCTATAACGATGCATCGAAATCAAAGATATCCAGTACTTCATCGGCTATAGCATTTGGATCACGCTGCAAGATATTTTCTAGATTAGTTTCGTCCTCTGCCAGATAAAGCTCCAGGTTAGCCAGTTGATATTCATATAAACGAATGCTCGCCCAAGGGGTCATGAGTCCCAAACTGAGTGCACGCACTATCCAGTTACTGAGTACAATCCAGCTATAGCGCCATGTCGTTACCCGGGTTTTAAAATAGCTTTGACCAAGCTCTACATGATTCCAGGTATACATATATAAGCGTGCAGAGATCATCGGCCAGACCAAGGCCAGGCAAAACAGATAGCTCAACACAACACCTAAGGTAAACAGGGTTGTACCGATCAAATCGACCCAGTAAACGATTGCTGCGATCCATGCGATACCAATTAGCAGACACAGACATAAGGGAACATAGACTGCTGACATAAATTTAGACCATTTGATCCCCAAGCTGAACTGAAGTTGGCCGATCGATAAATGATTAAAGCAGTAACGTTTGTATAGCCAGATCACCACTGGGCTGAAAAGAAACAGGGTAAAAATGTTGACCAATATCGCGAGCCATAAGACTCTATAGGCTTCCCGATTGCTTCCACTAAAATGAAACCGGACATTACCATATTTACTATTCCGGGCCTTAAATTTCAGAGTCATCCGAATTAACCAAGGTAGGCAGATTGCAGCAATCAGAAATAATGAACTGGTGGCCAAGATGGAATAATTGGTCAAGATCACTGTCACCACATAAAGCTCCAATGCCAGTAGACGACCTAGCAGAATTCGGCTTGGCATGGCAATGAAGTCAAAGCGATGTTTTAACAATTGGGTATTACCGTAGAAATAACGGATACGGCGTGCCTTTGCCCAAGGGCTATACAAAGTAAGCGTAATAATGGTTAACATCAGATTCACCATCCAGATTCCAAAATATTCAGTGGCACTGCCATGAAATCGGAAGCTGTGTTTTTCTAGTGAAGGTGATGGCTGGTCAATCTCTGGTTCAGGCTTATTGTGCATCGTGTTCTTAACTGCAACTGGTTCTACCTGATTTTTGAATAGCAACTTATATACCATTTTTATTATATTTATTTGATATTCATATAAAAAACTCCAAAAATATGACCTATCTTTGGAGTTTCATTGTACTTTTAAATTTGCTTCGCTTGTGTTGCTTGGCTTATGGATTTAATTGCACGGCATGGAATTGTAGATGGTCATCTACAAAGCTTTGAATAAAATAGTAACCATGATCATAACCTTGATGTTCACGTAAGGTTAATTTCTGGTTCACAGCATCGCAGGCTTGCTGAAATAAAGCCGGATTCAGCTGACTATAGAACTGGTCAGAAAAGCCCTGATCAATCAGGATATCGCTAAACAGTGCACCTTTTTCCTGAACCAGCGCAGTTGCATCATGCTTCAGCCATTCTTCGCGGTTTTCGCCCAGATAATTCGAGAATGCCTTTTCACCCCATGGACATTGGCTTGGTGCACAAATCGGTGCGAATGCTGAAACTGAACAGAATTTTTCCGGGTATTTAAAAGCCAAAGTTAAAGCGCCATGTCCCCCCATGGAATGACCGAAAACCCCGATCTTATCTGCTTGCACTACAAACTCTTCACACACCAGTTTATACAACTCATCGATAATAAAGCTTTCCATCTGATAATGTTCAGCCCATGGCGCTTGAGTGGCATTGATATAGAATCCAGCGCCCTGCCCGATATCCCAGTGATCCCCTTTGGCAACATCATCTCCACGCGGAGAAGTGTCTGGTGTAATCAGAATAAGACCAAGCTGGGCCGCCAGACGCTGGGCATGTGCCTTGATTGCAAAAGTTTCTTCAGTACAGGTCAGGCCAGCTAAATAGAACAAAGCAGGACAACTTTGGCCTTCCAGAGCTTGTGGCGGCAGGAAGATTCCAAATCTGGTTGGTTTTTTTAATATTTTAGACTCAAAGCTATAAATCCGCTGTTCACCCTCAAAGCTTCGATTATTCTGTACCAGTTCCATCATCATTCCTTTTTCTATTTTCTAAAGTTGTAGATTGGTTTATGGAGTCAAAGCGACAGACGGAGATGCTGAAGTGGTCGTCGCTGGAGGGAAAAGACGCTGTTCCAGTTGTGGTAACATCAATTCCATGTTTTTGCCAATTACCCATTGTGGTTCTGAAGGTTCAAATCCTTGAGCTGCCTCCCATTTAGCCACTGTAGTCTTAGCCTGCTCAAAAGAGGCTTTCAGGCTGTTATTTTCACGCATGGCCTCATCAAAGAAAGCACGGCCGAAATAAGTATAGTCAGCTTCGTTCGAACAACCGAATGACTGACGGTCAGCAGCAGAAGCAGTAATGATCAAGGTCTTATCATTCTGCAGAGCCGAAGCAAAGCTTCCTGAAAAACAGGCGGAAATAACAATCACTCGCCAACGCACACCTGAAGCATCTAGAATATCACGCAACCATTTTGGATCGACTGATGCCAGGTCTAGCGGTGCATTTTCCATTTCAAATTCATTTGGCAAGCCATGTGAGGTCATGTACAAGAACAGCACATCACTTTCGCGGTTCATCTGCTGGCCAATACGGCGCAAGGCCAATTCCATACTGGTTTTGGAAGCAAGTGGAATTTCAGTTCGCGTTGCCGGATGATTTACCAGCATAATCGAACGGCCAAAAGTGCCAAAACGGGTATCAAACTGTTTTTTAATCCGTTCTATTTCTGAATAGAATACATCCTGATAACTCGCGCCAGCAACACCCATAAAGTACCAGTGTGACTGTGCAAATTCACCATATTCAATTGCATCTAACGCCTTGTTCAGCAAGATCGGCTGAGCATAGAAAGCATCTTCAGCAAAACTTGGTGGAATTTCTTCAACTTTCCAGATTGGCTGATCTTTCACCGAAATCTGCCACACCACCAAAGTAAACAGGGTAGCCAGCATAATCAGTGCCCGTTCCCACCACGGCCATTTTAATTCACGTGAAATCACCCAGACCACAGCCAGACTTTGCCAGACAAATAGCATGACAAACAGGGTCGGAATATAAGCGTAGAAAATATAGGGTAGATAATCCAGATCACCCAGATACTGGATCAGGCTCTGGAACAGCATGATATGCGTATCCAGCACTAGCCAGAGCAGTGCTGGCACCAGCATCAGACGAGGATTATTCACCCGCTGGGACAAGAAAATCCCGACAATCAAGGCAATAAAGGGCCAAAGCGCATAACTGATCAGACCTTGAGAGTTGAAATCTCCCATACGGCCAGAACTAAGCCAACTAAACAGGCTGTTAGCACAGCCGCCCAAAATGCCCCAGAACACCAGTTGCAGAATAGATGGACGTACCAGTTGCAGCGAACGCCGAGATCCCAGAAATAACCACATCCCGGCAATTTGGTTGCTTTTAAAATCGTGCCAAAAATTGATGGAGGGTTTAAAGTCGATCATATGATTTCAGGGAGATGAGTGGCTCGCTAATGTGCCCAATAAGTTTATGCTTGATATAAGTTTTATCAATGCCAATTTTTAAATATATAACAAATCCTTGATCTATTTTGAAGCAATTCTCATATTAAGTAACCAGTTCATGCTGAAAATAGGCATCAAAACGGCAAGCATCACCAGACCATTGATGATTTGGTTCTTTTCCAGCTAAAAATACAGCCAGACGAGGACGTTTCACCACCACCCGCTTGCCAATTTTTTGTGCCAATTCTAAGAGATTATCTCCCAGATCCATTTCACCATCTTCAGGTAAAAGCAGATGTAATAACTGCATTTGTTTTTTCACCTGTGCCTGCTTTTTCGGTGCCTGCTGATTCTGGTCGCGTTGTGGAAACATCGGGTCCAGATAAACCACATCGACGACCGCATTCTGCTCAGCCTGTGATTTCAGATAGTCTGCAGAATCTGAAAAAACCAGATGAATCCGGTTAACCACCGAACTTAGAAAAGTATCCTTTTTCGCTCGGTGATGACTGTCTTCAAGCAGGGTAAATAAAATAGGATGTCGTTCGACCAAGGTCACCTGAGCACCCAAATGTGCCATCAACAGACTGTCATGACCTAGCCCAGCTGTCGCATCGATAAGAGTCGGCTTTTCTCCGAGGTTACAAGCACGAGCAATCATTTCCGATTTTAAAGAGGCACGTTTTAAGCGCCCTACTTCTGCTTGCCAATCTGGTTGCATTTTCATGCCATTGGCACAGAGCCATAGGCCGTCAGCATCAACACACAGGGCCAGTTCGGGATGTAAACGCAAGAAACGTGCATTCAGCTTTTCAATAACCTCAATACTAACCTCTACACCACGAGAAGAAAGCACAGCCTCGAAGTGCTGTGCTTTCTCTTGATACTCAGATTCGGTATATAAGCGAATCGTGCTTACCATAATCTCCAACCTGTAAAGGCAAATAATAAAATCAGTAAACCTGAGGCTATGCGATACCAGGCAAAAACCATGAAATCACGTTTTGCCACATAGGCTACCAAGGCACGGATTAATAAAAGCGCTGAGATGAACGATACGATGATACCGACTGCCAGAACCGTCCAGTCTTCTGTGGTACTGTAAACATCATAGCTTTGATACAGATCGAGCAGGCCTGCACCGATAATAACCGGAATCCCCAAGAAGAATGAAAATTCAGTTGCAGCCTTACGTGATACGCCAAGGAACATCGCCCCGATAATGGTCGCACCTGAACGTGAAGTTCCCGGTATCAGGGATAAGACCTGAATCAGACCAATCCAGATCGCATCTTTTACGGTTAGATCTTCAACTTCCTGGGCACGTACCTTAGGTGGATTCTTTTCAATCCAGATAATGATCAGACCACCGACGATCAAGCCAATGGCAATTGCAATATTATTGAATAGCAGTTCTTTTACAGTTTGCCCTAGGGTCAGACCAATCAGCACAATGGGAATAGAGGCCAGAATCAGGCCAATCCCTAAACGGCGTCCTTGCGGTTCACCACTTACGATCCCGGTTGCTGCACCCCAAAGCCGTGCCCAATATTCATAAATAACCGCGGCAATTGCCCCCATCTGAATTGCGACGACAAAAACATCGCTTTTTTGTTTAGTCCAGAAATTCATTAATTCTGAAGCCAAAATCAGATGCCCAGTACTGGAAATAGGCAAAAACTCAGTAATACCTTCAACAATACCCATAATTGCTGCTTTCAGCAGCAGTAAAAGATCCATGCTTAATCCTGATTAATTATGCTTTGCCTTGTTCTGGAATTTTTTTCCATGCGTTATCACGTAAATATACCGGAAGTGCCAATTCTGCACTGACCCAATTTTCTGTTTTTGCTGCTGCACGCGCAATCATGGCAATATCCTGCGCTGTTGCACTGACATTTTTATATTCAGATGCTGTTTCTTGAACTAGATTGGCACCTGAACCCACCACAGTAAATTTTACTGCTTCAGCACTTTGTTCATAACTCAAAAGCTGTTCTTCATCAACAGCCTGCATAATCCCTTGAGCATCTAACTGATAACTGGCCACGTAGACTTCATTCATCCGTGCATCCAGTACGGCAGTTACTGTAGTTAAACCATGCAAACGATATGCCGCTTGCGCCAAAGCTTGTAAAGTGGATACCGGAATTACAGGCAGATCATTTGACCAAGCCAAAGCTTGGGTCACAGCCGCATTGATACGAACACCACTAAACGATCCCGGGCCACGACTAAAGGCAATTGCTGTCAGATCAGATACAGCCAAGCCCAGATCATTGAGGCCTTGTTCAATCATTGGGAGAATAGTTTGCGTTTGTGCCTTGGCGCGCGCATCAAGCTGAAAAAATAGTTCTTGAGTATCATCGATCACAGAGACGGAACACTGCTCATTGGCAGTCTCCAATGCCAGCACTTTCATGCACAACCTTAATTCAGAGAATATAAAAAACGTCGAATATAATACTCCACTCATATCTTCTAGGCGAGATTTTCCCAAGCCAGATACAAAAATGCCTAGAAAATTCTAGGCTTAACTGAGGACATTATTCAGATAACAGCCTAAAGCTGTACTTCTTCCAGGTCCTGAAATTTCTGGAAATGCTCAGCATAGTGCATGGCACTCATTTTCAGTTTCTGAATACTGGCTTCATCTAAAGTTTTCACGACTTTGCCTGGTGAGCCCATTACCACCGAATTATCAGGAATCACCTTCCCTTCTGGAATCAGAGCATTGGCACCAATAATACAATTCTTGCCAATCACGGCATGATTCAAGATCACTGCCTGAATTCCAATCAGGCTATTATCGCCAATGGTACAGCCATGCAGCATGGCCTGATGACCAATGGTCACATAATTCCCGATGTTCATTTCAATTCCAGCATCGGTATGTAGCACCGCATTTTCCTGAACATTGGTGAAGTCACCTAAACGGATTTTACTGTTATCGGCACGAATAACGGCGCCAAACCAGACACTCACCTGCTTACCTAATTCAACCTGTCCAATGACCGTCGCTGTAGGTGCCACCCAACCATCCCATGGCTGATGCGTTACTTTTGGTGAATGTCCCTGAAATTGATATAACATGGCTGAAATCCTGTTCAACGGTTAAAAAATTTTGAGCGTTTAAACGCAGGTGAATTAAGTAAAAATGGCCAGTCTTTTTTATAGTCAAGCCCGTACTGAAATAATGAAATTAGCATACGTGCGGTCAGTCCCCAGACAATCTCATTTTCCACCCGCATACTTGGAAAATATAAAGACTGCTGGGCAAACCGCACTTCATAAGGCATCGGCTGGGCTTCCAGCAAATGCTGCAAGGAAGCAAAGAAAATCCGGTCAATTTCCGTCGGCTGAGGAATAAGTTGAATGGTAGGCGGAATTAAACCGACCACAGGCTTAACTAGCATCCCGTTACGTGCCTTTTGCATCGGGAGATCCCCGATCAGATGCACATCAAATGGGTTAAGCGCCGTTTCCTCATACGCCTCTCTCAAAGCCACTACAATATTACTGGTATCTTGCGGGTCGCGTTTACCCCCTGGAAAAGAGACTTCCCCTGCATGATTATTCATATAAGCTGAACGACGTGTCAGCAAAACTTTGGGATCAGCTTCATCTGTGATCGCAATTAATACAGCAGCCTGTGCAGTTTGAATCCGTTTGGAAAATCGTAAATGTTTCTGCAAGCGTTGTATTAATCCCAGCTCATCCATTCATTCAGCTCCCTATGCGACTATAATTTCATCATAGCTGATTTTTGATTTGGCGGGATAGAAATGATGCCAAATTTTGATTTTTCAGTTATCCTGACCTTACTGTTATCATTGATGATGAATATGAACTTCTGTGTGAACTGTGGACATAAAACAACAGAGAAAATTCCTTTAGGCGATCAGAAGGTTCGCAAGGTTTGTACTACATGCGGATATATTCATTACATTAATCCAAAAGTGATTTGCGGTGCATTGGTGCTCTGGGAAGATAAAGTTCTGCTCTGCCGCCGTGCAATTGAACCACGTTATGGACTGTGGACCCTCCCTGCCGGTTATATGGAACTGTTTGAAACCATGGAACAGGGCGCAGCACGTGAAACCCGTGAAGAAGCCGAAGCTGAAGTAGATATTGAACAGCTGTACTGCATGTACAATATTCCGCGGATTGGCCAGATTTATGTCCTGTTTAAATCTCAACTGATTGATGGAAAATTTGGTGCAGGTGAAGAAACCATTGAAGCACGTTTATTTGATGAAGATGAAATTCCCTGGAGTGAACTGGCTTTCCCGAGTGTAGAACATACACTCCGTCATTATTTTGAAGACCGTAAAACCAATAACTTCCCGATGCATCTTGAGACCTTGGGAACTCGTTTGGATCACACAGGTTAAAATGTCTTTTTATAAAAAAGCCCATCATTGGATGGGCTTTTTTCATTATTTGGTTTTGATGCTATAACAATCCGCTAATTTAAATGAAACACTTCCGCCACTTAGCTTGGCCAGATTGGTCTCCTCCGTCGTTTCATCAGTATTATTGTTGTTATAGACTTTCTGGAAGCTGGCATAAGTATTCGCCCAACCTACGCTTTCTCCAGCTGAGTTGGTAAAGCCCACACGACTGGTTCCATTCAATACATTAGATAAATTGAGTAATGCCCCACCAATCACAATCTTATCATCTGTATTGGTTGAAGCCTGAATTGTGGAGTTCATACCCACCAGAGCACCATTTAATGAACCAAATACAGGATCAGCGAAGACCAGTCGCATAGATACTGTCTTTTCATCTATAAATGCACGGCCTAAGGTACCGAGACGATATTGTTGAACGCCGTTATTGTCTTTAAGTCCAGCCGGTAAGATATCTCCCTGGCAACCATTAATGCTATCAGTTGCAAGATTGCTCGCGGACTGCATATTGGTACGTACATCACCATTACTATCAATCACAACACCCACTATAATAGGGCTAATTGAGTTTTCGCTAAATTTAAACTCCATGTTGCCATACATTGGGAAAATATATTCTTCACCTGGCTCTACATTTTCAGCTGTTCTAAAGACTTGACGATCCAGATAGCTGATCGGGAAAATTTTATAAAGATCAATTGAGCCACTATAGTTGTCATCATCGGCATTAAAACGCCATAAGCCAAGACTGGCACGATCAGCATCGCTGAGTTCAGTTTTACCTGTGGCCATCTTATAAAATGCTTCTTTACCGGCGATCACATAATCGCTCAGCAAACGGCCTTGGTAAATTTCTAATGGATTGCTGTTGTTAGCCACATTCATTTTATACGGTGCATTTGATGAAAGCATTCTCGTTGCAGGGCTAATCCAACTGGTTTGCGGTACTGCAGTAATTTGCTGTGGTTTGACCTTACGGATCAATTCCGCATTAATGCCACCCAAAGATCCCAGATTATTAGAGCCCAGTTTTAGCTGAGTATCACGCCACTGTAGTCCACTGCCGAAGGTATAACCTTGGCGGTCTGTAATCAGGATAAAATGTCCAAATAAATATTTAGTCGTTTTATCTTTAATGTCACATACAGATTTATTACAACCCGCCAGACCATCAGAACCAGTCAAGTTACTGCTAATAATGCCTGAAGTTGAGAACAGAGAAAATTCTGGTTGATATACTGCTGCACTGGCAATATTGGCCAGTTTTTTTACGACTTCAAAGGCCTGATCATCACTAATCTGGCTAATATCAATAAAAGGTTTAAGGGTTTCTGCTAAATTTGCATCTGTCAGGCTAATACTTTGATTAATTGTACCTAACTTTGTTCGCATATCCTCTGTAATATATAAAGGTTGTACATCTGTTGGACTATGAATTCGACCACTTCCTAGTGCCAGAGCTTGCCAGATTTTGACCAGTTTCATCGCCACCTGTACGGTTGGATCTGTCTGTTCGATTCTGGCAATATTACGACCGGTAATTCCCTTGGCAATATCAAGTACACTTAGTCGGGGTAATTGGCTCGATGTACTGAGGTTCATATATTCAGAGAGCTTGACAGTACCCAATTTGATTTTGGTATCACTAAAACTTTTTAGATAAAATTCAATGCTATCCGTTTTTTGACAAGTCCCTGAGGCAACACCATCATTTTGGTCAAATAAAGTAATGAAAGTATTTTCTTTATCACCACTACAATTAAAGTTAAGACCATCAATTGGATATTCAAGCCCCCATTCCAGACAATTCGTTGCAGTAGCAGAGCAGGAACCATTCGTGGTGGCTTCATCATTTTGTTCTGGTATAACATTCGCACTTTCACCTCCACATCCGCTGAGGGCGGCAAATAAAGCAGTGAAAGCAAATGGATATAATATTTTATTTTTCATCTTATTCTACTCGAATCGTCCTTATCGAATGGCGACTAGCTTTAGTTGTCCATAATTTGTCAGCATCTTGTCTTCAACATCTATGGCTGAAGCGAGTGGGGTCATTAATACATATTGGCTTTGCGCAGGAATCTGAATAATTCCCTGTATCTTCTCATGTTGAATAATATTGGCTTGTGCTTCCTGATTTTTAAAACCGCCCGCCCCTTCTAAAACACAGCCTCGTTCATCCAGAAATACAACAAATGGCCAGTAATAGGCAGGATTATTCTGACGGGAAGCATAAGACTGAATCTGAATATTTTTAATATCAGATTTTAGCTTCACAATTTCATAATCAAACTCATCTGATTTCAGCGGTGCCCGTGGCCACAGATTAATGGATTTACCTGCACTAATCTCTTTCGCATTCTTAACTTTTTTATCTTTAAAACACTGCTTACCTAAGCTTTCTACAGATTCAGGCTGAGAAATACGATAGTAGGTTTGAGCCAGTACAATAGGACCAGAATCTACGACAGGTTGTTGAAACAAGGATTTTATAATCGACTGTCCCACTCCTTTTTCACGCTCAATCGTCTGTACACGTGTTGACCCAATATTTTTATCAACTATCCCTTCAGGCATACTATAGAAACGTTTTTTACCTTCCAGATTAAATTCTTTATTTTCCAGATATTCACTATCCACATATTCCACCCCTTCAACCTGACTGAAACCCTGTTTTTGAACAGGATCAGGTACTGCCTGAATGACAGGTTCAGGGGTTTGAAGCTGTGTCACTGGTGGTAAGTGCTGCGGTAATCTAGACTCAACGTGTTTAGTTGGTTGTACTGGTTGTACTGGTTGTACTGGTTGTACTGGTTGTACTGGTTGTACAACCATATTATTTTTTTGCTCACCTGTTGTCACACTTTTTTCCACCGCCTTTGGCTCGGATTTTTTCAGATCCTGTGCAGTAGATGTAACGGGCGTAGTCAATTTTTTCGGAGTAGTGGCCGCTTGGTTTTTTGTTGTTTCTTTCTGCTCATTATTTTGACGTGGCACAACTAATGGTCGCCCATCGGGCCCAATGATCGTAATAAACTCTCTGGCATTTGTATAAAAAGACCATGGTACCAGACTTAATGCCAGTACCATTTTTATCCCTAAGTTCCCTGTTCTGATCATTTCTTCCTTACCAACGGGTGCGATAGTTCAAACCTAAAATTGTGATCTTGGTATCTGTTTTGACATTCAAGCCTGCATATGGATTCAGTAACAGGTTATTTACCCCGGTCTGGTTCGCTAGGCTACTGGTATTTGCTGGAATATTATCTTTACTGCGTAAGAAACCAATAGATAGATCCAGATCCGTATCTGCGTCAAAACGGTAGCCCACTCCTAAACCAAATAGCTGTGCACCATTAATCGGTACCATGGTATTGCGTTTATCTTTTGGAATGGCACTGGTACGTGGTTCATAACCAGCACGAAGTTTCAGTCGGTCCGTTGCTGAATACTCTACTCCGATCCCGAAGTTCCATGGCGACTCAAACCCAAGCGGTAATGCAAGTGAAGAATCCGTTACATTGGCAGATAACAGTTTGGCAATCTTCAAGGCAGAAAGGGTGCGGTCGAACTCAAACTTGAATTGGTCCCAAGCAGCATAATCTGTCCAGCCAATATCAAAATTGACCTGCAAATCTGGCATTACCTTATATTTGATCCCCGCCTGAAAGTGAGCTGGGTATTCGAAATCCATGGAAACCAGACCCGATTCACTTGAAGGGATATAATTTGGAAAACCAAGAATTGCAGCTAAAATCTGGCCAGTTGGAGAGGTCATCAGACCTTTAATCATTTCCTGTGGTGCTTTGGCATTATCGATATGATATTTACCTTTTAAGCGCATTTTGGCAGCACTCTGGTAAACCATACCAAAACTGAAATCTTCAGTTGGTTCCCATAGAATACCCAGGTTATAGCTTGGACTTAAATTTTGTTCTAATGAAAGTTGCATTTGGCCAAATTTACCAAATGGATTCATCCCTTCATCAGCATTACAGATCCCTAGCAATAAGATGTCAGTAATGATGTCAGAATTTTCTTTAAATGGTGTACATACGACTTCATCAATCATACGCAACATGCCAATCAGCTCATTGGGAAAACGTAAATCTGTTTTCATGGCAATGGCTTGATAAGACATCCCGATTGAAGCACCAATTGAAAGCTGGTCGTTGACTTCATAACCAATTGATGGAGATAAATATGTAATCCGCTCCAGAGCAACCTGTTGTCCCATAAAATTGGCAGGATTACCATCTTCATGACCAAAACCTGCCACTAGTGGTGCATAAACGGCAGTTGCATAAGTTGCTTTAGAACCTGGTGGTTTATAAGAGACCCCCATGGTAGGCGCTGCCATCGGGAGGCCTTCACCCAAATCCACCATTTTTTTCAGGATAGGTACGTAGAGACTGACATACTCTACATCACCCTTCACTGGGCCTTTAAAATCTGTACATAAATCAGAAGATACTTCAGGACCATCATTACAGACCATTGGATCATCTGAATAACCAAACACGTTATATCCAGCAGGAACCGTAAATTCACGCTGAATATCAAAATTCGCAACAATAATTTGCTGTTCGGTTTGTAAACCTTCAATTTTAGCCAATGCAGCCGGGTTAAAGTGAATTGCATTCACTCCTGGCGGATCTGCAGTAACCGCGTTCCCCATAGACAATGCACGCAGGTCAACAGAAAGGTTGGTCCCTAATTGTGCAAAGGTATAACTTGAACAGCCCGCAAGAATAATTCCTGTTAATAACGGGCTAAGTCGAATGTTTTTCATACGACACCCCTATTAACTGAATTTCTTACCGAAACCTAAAATATCAAGTGGGAATGAAAGTCCCAGTGAAACATCTGGTGCATCTTCGGTCAGCCCCAATCCGACCGTACCATTTACAATGGTTTCTGGGGATACACGCACCCCTAAAGAAATCGCAAAAGTCGAGCTAGTCTGATCAGCGGCTGAATAGCTTTCACCCGTGTGATACTTAAATTCGGCACCAGTATTAAAGCTTTGCTGATATGACATAGTCATGGAAACATCATAGTTAAATGAATAAGCGAAACCGAAAGCAAAACCACCACTAATACCTGGTTCAAACTCTTCAATAATTCGTGTACCGCGACGCTGATCTAAGCCAGATTCCTTAAACCCATAATTTGCAGAAACTGAGGCAAACAGCACCACTGGATCAATATATTTACGTGTACTCGCCCCCACACCGGCTGAGTAATATCCTTTACCTGCAGCCAGATCTTTTGCTGCATTAATTTCATATGGGCTATCACCTGTTTTAGTCGACAAATTGGCAAATAAAATAAGTGGTAAACGACCTGCTTTTAAAGGAAATGGCTCCCAACGTGCACCTAGACTAATATCCCCTAATCCTGCTGTAGAGCTATCTTTTAATAAATCTGTCTTAGCAACTAAAGGTAAGGAAGCTGTTAAGGTCAGGTTATCTTTCACCCCGTACTGAAAAGTGAAAGTATTGGTCAGGCTATGTGTTGCATTTTCCTGAACACGGAGCTGATACAGCTGGCCCTGTGCCATTTCCATATCGAGTTGTGTATCTCGATAATAGGTATAATCAATATCGTAATAGGATGAAATTTCGCCTTGTTTAATAAGTGAGTATTGACGCTCATTTGAAGTAAATACTTCTTCTAGACTTGCTTCCTGAGTAGCATCTCCTTCTTTTTTCTGTAAGGCTTGAGATGCATCTACTGCTTGAGTGGCTGGAGCTTCAACAGGTGCAGCTGTTTCAACAACAGCTTCTTCCTGAACGGTTTCATATCCTCCCAGTTCAGGCTCTGCTACAGCTTCCTCCTGAACTGTTTCATACCCCCCAAGTTCAGGCTCTGCTACAGCTTGAGTTGCTGCTGGTTCAGGCTGAATATCAATGGATGCAGCAGTCTCGACTACTTCTTCCTCAACCGTTTCATACTCACCCAGTTCAGGCTCATCCGCAGCCCATGCCACTCCCATAACCATCTGAATGCTGAGCGCCAAGAATGTCTTGTTCATCCATTTACTGTTCATATCCATTTCACCATTTTTAATTTTTCTATAGCCATCTTTTCGTTTTATTTATTCTTGTAATAAAGTCTGAGAAAATTATATTGATATTCCCCAAATTTTTCTGAATCTACATTACGGTTACGATCCATACGGATAGTCGATGCTTTATCGGCAATTTTATCCATATAGAACTGTGGATACTGCATATCAACTAAAGCATAACGGTTAATGGTTGCATCTTCGACATGACGCATATCCGAATCTTTTAATGCCAAAAAGTTTTTTCGATATTGTTCAGGAACATTAATTAAATATAAAGTATTGTTTTCCCAAACTTCCTTAAATCGCTGTTCATCAAAACTGATATTACCCAGTGCTGGATCGGCAACATACACCCGTCCATTTTTATAAGCTTTGTACACGACAAAATGTTTAAATCCTGCATAGGAAATAGGAACAATGGCGGGTTGTCCCTGTTTAACCAGATCTTCAAATTCTCCGCGATAGCCACCACTTTCCAGGCCTAAGGCAGCAACAAAACGCTTCATATCAAGAAGGGAAAAGCTACGACGTTCGATGATTTTATCCGTTTCACCAAATTTCATTAGGCCATTCATGACTTGCTGCTCATCCAGCCGAGTACCCACATAGCCATTTAATAAAGTCGTAAGTGCTGCTGAACCACAACTATAATCGTAAGCCTGACGCACAATCCCCTGAAACTGGTCTAACAGTGCAGGTTTGACTTCCACATGTTCGCGGTGCATACGTACGAAAGAATCATTTCTTGAATCAAGAACTTCAGTATAGTGAACAGCGCCTGGTGGCTGTTTTTTAATATCCAGAGCTTCTTTGGCAGCGTAATACATCAATGCCGAGCCCAATGCAATCTCTAACATATTCTTTTACTTTTCTTATCATTGGCATGATGTGCCTAATTTTTCTTTTTATAGAGTCTTCACTCTACTTCCCTGTAACTAGAAAGATACCTTCTTTTTCAAAAAAATACAGTCTTTTTTTATTTTT